>JAEXMB010000035.1 GCA_023444705.1 Pseudomonadota bacterium
AATAAGAGACCGCCGTTGCCCTTGCGGACGTTGGAGCCGACGATACCGCCGAGTGCGGCGCCGCCGAGCGTACCGATGGTTTGCTTGTTACCCATGCCCCACGAGTTTTGCTCACCTTGGGCGGCGCAACCGGTGACGGCCAGTGCCGAAACCAGTGCGAGAGTAAGAACGATGCGTTTCATATCTAAAACCTTTCTGATGTCCCGCGATATGCGGGTGTCCCCTTGGATAACGCCTTGCGGAATTGTCCGGTTCCGCATTGCGTCTTATATATTAGGTACTATAAACAGTACCTGTTTGCTGCCAAGTGCTTTTGCATTTTTGCCGGCACTGGCTGTCATTCCTGACACGGGGGAGACGATGGACATCCTGCACGAAAATTTCACCAAAACGCATCCCTTTGACCTGTTCCGCCAGTGGCTTGAAAACGCACGCGAAAGCGAAATCAACGACCCCGAGGCCGTGGCACTGGCCACGGTTGATGACGCAGGTATGCCCTCTGTGCGCATGGTGCTGATGAAGGAACTGGATGCGCTTGGCTTTTGCTTTTACACAAATATGGAAAGCAACAAAGGGCGCGACCTGGCTGCCCACCCCGTGGCGGCGATGTGCTTTCACTGGAAATCGCTGGGACGTCAGGTGCGCATTCAGGGGCGCGTACAGCAATTGCCGCCCGAGCGTGCCGATGCCTATTTCGCTACCCGTCACCCGCAAAGCCGCCTTGGCGCCTGGGCCAGCCAGCAATCGCGCCCGCTGGCCAGCAGGGCCGAGCTTGAGGCGCGCCTGACCCGCGCGCAGGCCGAATACGGCGAGGAGCGCATTCCGCGCCCGCCATACTGGGGCGGCTACCGCATCGTGCCCCAGCGCATCGAATTCTGGCAGGCGGGTGAATACCGACTGCACGACCGTTTCGTCTTTACGCCCGATGACGCGGGGGTCTGGACGGCGGTGCGCCTGAACCCTTAATATTGCCGCATCAAGGAGTGTGAACATGTCAGAACAACATGAATTCCAGACAGAAGTATCGCGCTTGCTCGACATCGTCGCCAACGCGCTTTATACCGAGCGCGAGATTTTCCTGCGCGAGCTGATCTCCAATGCCTCCGACGCCTGTGACCGTCTGCGTTATCAGGCAATTTCAACGCCCGACATCGCCGCGGGCGACACCGATTACAGGATCACCATCACCACCGACACCAAGGCGCGCACACTGACCATCGCCGACAACGGCATCGGCATGACGCGCGACGAGATGGTGAAAAACCTTGGCACCATCGCGCATTCCGGCACGCGCGAGGTCATCAAGGGTTTTGACGGCAAGCGCGCGGACATGAACCTGATCGGCCAGTTCGGCGTGGGTTTCTATTCCGCCTTCATGGTGGCCGACAAGGTCGATGTCACCAGCAAAAAGGCGGGCAGCGACGAGGCCGGCCTGTGGTCATCGGACGGGCGTGGTGGCTATAGCATCGGCAGCGCGCTGAAAACGTCGCGCGGAACGCAGATCGTTATTCACCTCAAAGACGATGCGGGCGAATTCCTGCTTGACGAGCGCCTGAAGGCCGTCATCAAGAAATACTCCGACCACATCACGTTCCCGATCGAACTCAACGGCACGGTCGCCAATGCGGCCTCGGCGCTGTGGATGAAGCCCAAAGGCGAGATCAGCGAGGAGCAATACAGCGAGTTTTATCGCGGCATCGCCGATACGATGGGGCTGGACCAAAAGCCGTGGATGACGCTGCACTGGCGCGCGGAAGGGGCGATCGAATACACCAACCTGCTGTTCATTCCGGGCGTGAAGCCGTTTGACCTCTATGACCCCAAGCGCCATCACGGTGTGCGCCTGTATGTGAAGCGCGTCTTTATCACCGACGGTGTGGAGGGGTTAATCCCGCCCTTCCTGCGCTTCGTCAAGGGTGTGGTCGACAGCGAGGACGTGCCGCTGAACATCAGCCGCGAAATGCTGCAGGCCAATCCCGTCGTGGCCAAGATGGGCAGCGCCATCACGCGCAAGATTCTGGGCGAACTTGAAACCCGCGCCAAGGACGACCCGCAGGGGTTTGAGCAATTCTGGGCGCTGTTCGGCCCCGTGGTGAAAGAGGGGCTCTATGATGCCCACGCCCACCGCGAGCAGCTGTGCCGCGTTGCGCGGTTTTACTCCTCGCGCAACGAAGGTCTGGTGTCGTTTGACGAATATATCGAGCGCATGGCCGAGGGGCAGGAACATATCTATTACATCTCCGCCCCTAGCATCGAGGCCGCGCGCAACAGCCCTCAACTGGAAGCCTTCCGCGCCAAGGGTGTCGAGGTCCTGTTCATGACCGATACGGTCGATGAATTCTGGATCCCCATGCAGCAGGATTACAAGCAGAAGAAGCTAAAATCCGTCACCCGCGGCGATACCGATCTGTCTGCCGTCAAGGGTGCGGCGCAGGACGATACGCCGCAAGAAGACGCAACGGGCGGCAACGATGCGCTGGTCGCACGCCTGCGCGATATTCTGGCGGGCGAGGTCAAGGACGTGAAGCTGTCGACCCGTCTGGTCGATAGCCCTGTCTGCCTGGTGGCGCCGGAAAACGATCTTGATATGCACATGCAGCGCGTCCTGAAAAAGACGCAAGGTTATGACGGCGCGCACCAGCATATCCTTGAGATCAACCCCAAACACCCGCTGATCGCGCGCCTGCGTGATCTGGTCGCCAACGAAGGCGAGGGGGATGCGGTGCGCGACACCGCGCTGTTGTTGCTCGATCAGGCGCGCATTCTGGAAGGCGAGCCGCTGGCCAATCCGGCCGACTTCGTCAGGCGCATGAGCATGGCGCTGCAACGCGGATTGGTGTAAAAAAAGCCCACGAAAAAGGCCGCTGTTCGTGAAAACAGCGGCCTTTCGTGTCTGAAGAAGAGTTGCGCTAGCTGAAACCCCTAACCGCCAGCGCGCTGCCCCTTAGGGGCGCATGCCCGAGACCGTCGCCCCGAACATATCTTCCTCGTACATTTCGATTTCTTCGGGGGAATACCCGAAGTGGTGACCGATCTCCTGCAAAATGACGCGGTTGACCAGTCGTGTCAGGTCTTCGCCGGTCTCTGCCCATGCGTCCAGTATCGGACGGCGGTAGAGATACAGCGTATCTTGCCGTGTTTTGGCAGAACCCAGATGGCCGATGGCCGCGGGACCTGCGCTCTGGTAGCACCCCAAGAGATCAAAGGGCGTTTCCAGTTCCATTTCCTGCTCGATGAACGCGTCGGGAAAGTCCTCGACGACGACACCAAGTTTTCCGGTCCGCTTGTGCAGACCCTCAGGCAGCTCATCAATGATGTTTTCCGCGGTTTCACGGATATCATCTATCGATGGCGGGGCGGTGAAGCCCACGTAAATTGCCTTTCTTTCCATTTTCCCCGTATCCCCAGAATGGACGTCAGACACATGTGTTCGCTAAACTGTGTTCACTTTATCGAATCGGGAGAATCATGGCAATGAAAAAAGCGACAGTGAGTCAAGATATCGAATCGTTTCTCGCCAAGAATAAAAACTGGCGCAAAAAACGCGATGCAGGCCGCGCGGTGCTGGCGCGCAGCTATCAGTTTGCGGATTTCAATGCGGCGTTTGGTTTTATGACATGCGTCGCGCTCAAGGCCGAGGCGATAAACCATCATCCCGAATGGTTCAACGTCTATAACAAGGTCGACGTCGTGCTGACCACGCATGATGCGGGCGGCATCACCGCGCTTGATGTCACGCTGGCGGCGTTCATGGAAAAGACAGCGAAAAAATCCGGCGCGAAGGCGTAAGCTCAGGCAATGACGCTGGCGGCAATGGCCGACAAAACGTTCTGCGCGTCGCGTGGCGACAATCTCACCTGCAATCCGCGCTGGCCGCCGTTCATATAGACAAGGTCATGCGTCATGGCGCTGGCCTCGATCGCGACGGCCACGCGCTTCATCTGGCCAAAGGGGCTGATGCCGCCGACTTTATAGCCGGTAATGCGCTCGGCATCGGCGGGCTTCATCATCTGTGCCGATTTACCGCCAAGGGCCGCGGCCAGCTTTTTCATCGACACTTCGCAATCGGAAGGCACGATCACGCAGACAGGCTTGCCATCCAGCAGCGCCATCAGCGTTTTCAGCACACGCGACGGGCTTTCGCCCAATGCCTGCGCTGCCTGAATGCCGACCTTGTCCGCACTGGCGTCGTAATCGTAAGTATGCACGGTAAAGGCAACGCCCGCTTTTTCAAGCGCCTGTGTGGCGCGCGTGGTCTTTGACATGGCCGCTTTTACTTGGGCGCCAGACGCACGGCACCGTCCATGCGGATGGTCTCGCCGTTGATCAGCGCGTTGTCGACGATGTGTAGCGCCAGCTTGGCGTATTCCGCCGCCTTGCCAAGGCGCTTGGGGAAGATGGTGGTGGCGATCAGGCTTTGCTGGACCTCGTCGCTCATGCCGCCGAGCATCGGCGTTTCGATCAGCCCCGGCGCGATGGTGACGACGCGAATGCCAAAACGCGCCAGTTCGCGCGCGGCGGGCAGGGTCATGCCGACGATGCCGCCTTTGGATGCGGAATAGGCGGCCTGCCCGATCTGGCCTTCGTAGGCCGCGACGCTTGCGGTATTGATGACCAGCCCGCGCTCGCCATCATCGTTGAGCGCGTCCGCCGCCGACATGCGGCTGGCGGCAAGGCGCAGCATGTTGAAACTGCCGACCAGATTGACGCCGATGGTTTTGTTGAACAGGCCAAGGTCGTGCGGGCCGTCCTTGCCGACGATGCGCGCACCGGGCGCTATGCCGGCGCAGTTGATGAGGATGCGCGCAACGCCATGCGCCTTTTCCGCCGCATCCAGCGCCGCCGTGGCCGAAGCTTCATCGGTCACATCGCATGCAATGGCGATGCCGCCCACTTCATCGGCGACCTTTTTGGCGTTGTCGAGGTTAACGTCGAGCAGCGCGACCTTCGCGCCGGCCTTGGCCATATGGCGCGCGGTTTCAGCGCCCATGCCCGAACCGCCGCCGGTGATAACAACTGCAAGGTTTTTGATGTCCATGATGACGCTCCGCTGGGATAAAGAATGACGATGCGCCATCATTGCGGATTTTTTGATGGTTTTCAATTGTTTGCGCGGGCGCTGTGATTTTTATATGACGGCGCACGGGAAATATATTATGAAACAGTCATGCCGCTTGCCCCGCCAGATACGGTCTATGACCCGCCGCGCGACCCTTATGTCAGCATCGTCTACCGCGATGACGATATCCTTGTGCTGGACAAGCCAAGCGGATTGCTCTCCGTTCCCGCGCTTGACCCGGCACTCTACGACAGTCTGCTGGTGCGTGTGCGCGAAACCTATCCGGCAGCGCATGTCATCAACCGTCTGGATAAAGACACCTCGGGCCTTGTGCTGATGGGGCTTAACAGCAAGGCGCATTCCGTCATCGGCCAGCAGCTTGAAAAACGCACGGCCAGAAAATCCTACGTCGCGGTTGTTGCGGGGCATATGGCAGGTGACGAGGGGCTGATCGACCTGCCGCTTGGCAGCGATAGCGACAACAAGCCGCGCCACCGCGTCGACCATGCCAATGGCAAGCCATCGCAAACCCGCTGGCGCGTGATCGCCCGCCTTGATGCGCCCGTGCCTGCCACGCGCCTGCAGCTGGAGCCGCTGACGGGCCGCACCCACCAGTTGCGCGTACATCTCAAGGCTATTGGCCATACCATTCTGGGTGATGCGCTCTATGCCACGCCTGAACTGCGCTTCGCAGCACCGCGCCTGATGCTGCATAACGAGATGTTCGGCTTCGTCCACCCCAACGGGCAGGAGATGACCTTTACTTCTCCCTGTCCCTTTTGAGGCTGGCTATGCTCGACCACAACGATCTTGTGATTGATTTCGTCGGCGGCAAGGTCGGCTATCGCCTGCGCGCGGGCGAGGGGCGCGATCAGGCACTGCTGAAGGCAGTGGGGTTCAAGAAGGGCATCGTTCCACAGGTCGTCGATGCGACGGCGGGGCTTGGCCGCGACGCTTTCCTGATGGCCAGCCACGGCGCGCAAGTGACGTTGATCGAACGCTCTGCCGACATGCACGCCCGCCTTGCCGACGCACTGGCGCGCGCGCAGGCGGCGGGCGGGGTATATGCGGAGATCATCGCGCGCATGACATTGCTGCACGGCAATTCGATCGACCTGTTGCCAACCCTTGCGCCAGAAGTCGTGTTGGTCGACCCCATGCACCCCCCGCGCGGCAACACGGCGCTGGTCAAAAAAGATATGCGCATCCTGCGCGAGATCGTGGGCGAAGACGTCGATCAGGTGGAATTGATGAAGGCCGCACTTGCAAGTGCGCGCAAACGCGTCGTGCTGAAATGGCCGCAAGGCGCCGCCCCGATGGACGGCATTCGTGCGCCTTCGCATAGTTTTGCGGGCAAAAGCACGCGGTATGACGTGTTTATGGCAGTCTAGAACCCGCAAGGATACTGAAATGCGAAACTGGGTAGGCGAGGCGCAGGAATATCTATTTGAGAGATACAAGCGCGCCTGCGTTGTGCTGGATGGAAATCCCCAGCCACCCCCGCTGGCGATGGTGCCAAATCTGGACCCGACGGAAGCGCGCTGTTTTATTGAGGGGCTGGAGAGAGCCCTTTTTAGCGTAGATGACGAAGGCTATGTGCAATCGCCACTGTTGCCGCCGCCCTCCGGGCAAAACACCAAACAAAAGATGCTTCAGCTGTTTTGGAAGAAAGCGGACGGAAGGGGCGTGTTCAGGGAAGGGATATGTCAGCTGGCCACGGTGTCTTCATTGATTATAGACAAAGGCTGGAAGGTTGAACAGATCGTGATGGAGCCCGGCAAGCGCGAGTTTCGTGATCTTGCCTATGCCGTGGATATCCTCATCAGGCCATCGCGCGAGGACAGGGTGATTTGCGGGGAGGTCAAAAAGGACGCCGCCGAATTTCAACAGCTTGTTGACGGGTTTAAGGCATGCTGTCTGCGCGGTGCGCATTCAAAGGCGGAGTGTACGCATGCAAAAAATCATGCGAAGTACGCCTTTTGCGCGGAGATCAAGCCGCCCGCCTTTTTTGCCGCGGCACCGGGTAAAGCACTATGCTTTTCTTTGGTGTACGATCCGGTTCTTCGCATCGATACAGAAAGCGCAACCTTGTCGCAACGGGTTTAAGTATTCGCGCCAAGGGGCGGCTCAGGCGTTGTCGTAAGCTTGCTTGAGTTTTTTGATGTCAAGCTTCACCATTTGCCACATAGCTTCGGTGTAGGCTTGCTTCTTTTTCTTGTTCTTGCTGGTGTTCCATTTTTGGAAATCGGCGGGAAAGATTTGCCAGCGCACGCCGAATTTGTCGATCAGCCAGCCGCATTGCACGGGCTTGCCGCCGCCGCGCAACAGGGCTTTCCAATAGGTGTCGATCTCGCGCTGGGTTTTGCAGGGTATGCACATCGACACGGATTCATTGAACGTCTGCTTGCTGAAACCGTTGAGGAGCATGATCTTCTGTCCGAGGATGGTGATGTCCTGCGTGAGAACAGACCCCTCTTTCACCTTCATCGGGTTAGGCCCCCAATAAGATGTCTTGCCAAGCTTGGCGCCGTCCTTGAAGACCGATTTATAAAACTTGGCCATCGCCGCCGCTTTATCATCGGACCATATGCAGATGTGCATTTTCGGCATGAAGCATTCTCCTGTGAAAATGGTGTTCCGGACAGGATTTGAACCTGCGACCTAGCGTTTAGGAAACGCTTGCTCTATCCAGCTGAGCTACCGGAACGTACCATTGTTCGCCGCTTGCCGCGCGTGCTTATTCGGCGGGCGGGGCGGGTTCGTCGATGGTGGTTGCATCCTCGCTGTCCGCGTTTGTATCCGTGGCGGGGGCGGCAGTTTGCGCATCGTCGGCCGCTTCAGGTGCGGTCATTTCAGCATCGCCGTCTTCAGCCGCGGGTGCGCATTTCGCCTCCGCCTTCATCTTTTCGATGCGTGCGCCGATATCGGCGAGTTTCAGCTCCGCGCGGGTAGCGGGGGCGTTGACGGCCATGTGCAGCAACATTTGCTGGGTGGCAAAGCCGCTGGCCAGCTGTTCGTTTTGCATCGATGCGTCTGCATCGTCGTCTTCAAGCGCGCACAGCGGCTCGCCCAGTTTATCGGCATCGTGGTAGTCAAGGAAAGTCACGCCCTGTGCATGGGCAAGGCTGGCCAGTGCATTGAGCGTGTCGTCGTCGGTCTCGCCGCTTTGCGGGGGCAGGACCATGACAACATCGATGCTGCGACCCTTGAGGTCGGTGAGCAGCGCTTCAAGGTCTTTGACTTGCGTATCGGCGGCCCAGCCCGCGTTGACGAACAACCAGACCTGGCGCGGCGTGACGCTGTCAAACAGCGGGGCGACGGCCATGCGTGCCTCGGCCGGGCTTGCGAAATCGTTGAGGCTGAAGAAGGCAGGGATGACGTCGTCGGCGGTAATGACAGGGGCGTTGGTGCCCGCGATGCTGACCACCTCGGGCTTGGTGGCGGTAAAGGCCTTGAGCTGCTGGTCGGCGGCGGGGCCTCGGCCACCCAGTGCCAGCCACAGGCTGAGCGCGATGCCGATCAGGGCCAGCACGACCATGCCGGTCACAAGTTTGGTGCGGGTATTGTTGGCGGGCTGTGCGGGGGTTTGTTCGGGGTTTGACATGGCAAGGCATCCTCTGGCTTGGGAAAGGGGTTTTCCGATGGGCAGGAATTGATCATCGCAGTCATACCCTGTCGGCGCGCGAAGGGCAATATTTCCTGCGGGTTTTTGGTGTTATGGACAGCGGGCGATAGCCCTTGCAGGCGGGCGGTAAAATCGTTGAAAATGAAGGGGATGATTTTTCCGGCCGCGGCTTGCGGCCCTTCAAGGAGACTGCCATGACGCCGTTTGAATTGCTGGTGCTGTATCTGGCCTTTCGCGCCAAGCAGGTGATTTGCGACTATTTGCTGCAAACCGCGTGGATGGCCACGACCAAGGGCGCGCCGTTCAACATGGGCGGGGCCAAGGCGCTTGGCATGCATGCGGGCATCCATGCGGCCTTTACCTTTTTGATCGTGGTGTTGTTTGCGCCGTCGCTGTGGTGGCTTGGGATTGTTGATTTCTTTGTCCACGCGACGATTGACAAAATCAGTTCGCGCATCACCTTGCGCAACAACTGGACCTACAAGGACACGCGCTATTGGTGGACGCTGGGGCTTGATCAGGAAGCGCATAACGTCACGCATCTGATCTATATCGTCATCATCGTGATGGTCAGCGGCGGTCTTTGTGCGGCGTCATAATCACGCGCCAGCCAGCAACACGATGCCGCGCAACAGGTAGACCGCGCCCAGCACCAGCAAAATGCCCTGTGTGATGCGGCGGAAGTGATGGTCGCTGAGCCTGTCGAGAATACGCCCCGACATGGCCGTGCCCGTCATCGCCGCCGCGACGACCACCGCCATGCCAGCGGCGCCGATGCCCGCAAAGCTGTCGGTAAAACTGCCCGCCATCAGCGAAAAATAGACGAAGCGCACCGTATGCGACATCACCTGTGTTGCGGCCTTGCTGGCGATCATCTGGTGGCGCGTCAGGCCTGTGCGCTGGAAGAACACGTCGATGAGCATGCCTGCAACGCCGCCGCCAAGATGCAACAGCGTGGACAGAAAACCGCATAGCACGCCCTGCCACGGGTTGAGGATATTGAGGTGTATTTTCTTCGCCAGCGCCAGTTGCGCATAGGGCAGGATGCCCAGCAGCAAAAACACTGTGGCCTTGTCGGGCACGAAGGCGGTCAGCGCCATTACCAGTGTCGCCAGCGCAAGGCCGATGGCGTAATAGCGCAACGATGCCCAGACGATGTATTTGCGATGCAGGAATGCGCGGCTGCCGTTGGCGACGAATTGCGCGGCTGCGTGGACAACGATGGCGGTGGCCACGGGCAACAGGCTGACCAGGCAACCCATCAGGATCATGCCC
>JAEXMB010000043.1 GCA_023444705.1 Pseudomonadota bacterium
GCGTGATCGCGGCGCACGGCCGCAGATCGTGCTTGAGTAATCCCGCGTCTGCGGTATATCTGCGCTGATCTGCCCTGTGCGGCGGATTCTTCACCATTTGCAAGTAAAGACACATCATGACCTCCCCCCGTATCCGCCCGTCGACCCCGCTTGCCGCACGGCGCCGCACCTCCGGCGGGGGAGGGGGCGCACGCCCGCCGCGCAAACGCCGCAGTACTGGCGGCGGCGGGGAGAGCTGGCGCATGCGCGCTTTCAAGCGTCTGGTGCTGGGCGGTTTCGTTGTCTTTGTGGTGCTGGCCGTCTATTTCCTGTGGGACATGCCCGACAGCGATGATGTGAAACCGCTTGAAGCCAAGCCCAGCATCACCGTGCAGGCCTATGATGGCAAAGTCATCGCGCGCTACGGCGGTATCAAGGGCGACGTGGTCGACGTGCGCGACCTGCCGCCGCATGTGGTCGCCGCTGTGCTTGCCATCGAAGACCGCCGTTTTTACCAGCACTTTGGCATCGACGTGCTTGGCCTTGCGCGCGCGATGTTCGTCAACCTCACCCAGGGCGGTTTCCGTCAGGGCGGGTCGACCATCACCCAGCAGCTGGCGAAAAACCTGTTCCTCACGCCCGACAAGACCATCCGCCGCAAGGTGCAGGAAGCCCTGCTGGCCATCAGCGTCGACTGGCGTTTTGAGAAAGACGATATTCTTTCGGCCTACCTCAACCGCGTCTACTTCGGTTCCGGCGCTTATGGCATCGATGCCGCCGCGCGCGTCTATTTCAACAAATCCGCAACCGACCTGACGTTGTGGGAAGGTGCTGTGCTTGCGGGCGTGCTTAAGGCGCCGTCACGCTATTCACCCGCCGCCAGCCCCGCGCGCGCGGCAGAACGCGCCAAGGTCGTCATCAGCGCCATGCAGGATGCCGGCTATCTTGACGATAAAAAAGCCACCGTCGCGCTCAAGAACACCAGTATCAAGGTGGCAGGCAGCGAGGCAGGGGACCTCACGCGCTATTTCACCGACTGGATCGTCGACGATCTTGAAGATTATATCGGCGCCACCAACCGCGACATCACCGTACGCACCACGTTTGACCCGCGCCTGCAGGTGATGGCAGAAGCCAAGCTCAAAGACGCACTGTCCGCGCTTGGCGCAAAACAAAAAGACAAGAAAGATAAAAAAGCCAAAGACGAAAAAACCCCGGCCAGTCCTTATGGCGCTGGCGTGCCGCAGGCCTCGCTGGTGACGCTGGGCGAAGACGGCGCGGTGCTGGCGATGATCGGCGGCCGCGATTACCGCGAAAGCCAGTTCAACCGCGCGGCACAGGCCCTGCGCCAGCCGGGCTCGGCCTTCAAATCCTTCGTCATGCTGGCAGCCCTTGAACATGGCGCCAAACCCGACACCCTGGTCGAAGACGCGCCGATCACCGAAGGCAGCTACCGCCCCGACAACCACGACGGCAAGTATTACGGCACCGTAACGCTGGCCGATGCGCTGGCGCTGTCGCTCAACACCGCGACCATCCGCACCCTGTCGGCGGTTGGCATGCCTGCGATGCTCGACGTGCTGTCGCGCCTGCCGTTTCACCAGAAATTCAAGCACGAGCTTGCCACCGGTCTTGGCGCCAGTGAAACCACGCTGCTTGATCTTACCGCTGCCTATGCGGTGCTGGCCAACGGCGGCTACAGCATTGCGCCCTATGCGGTGCTTGAAATCCGCGACGACAACAACAAGGTGCTGTACCGTCATAAAAAGCCCGATTTCCCGCGCGTCTTTTCAGGCGGTGATATCGCAGCGCTTGACAGCATGCTGGTGCAGGTCATCGCGCGCGGCACCGCACAAAGCGCGCAACTCTACCGCGGTCATGTCGCGGGCAAGACCGGCACGTCGCAAAATTATCGCGACGCGTGGTTCGTCGGCTATACCGACAACCTTGTGACAGGGGTATGGATGGGCAACGACGCGGGCGAGCCGATGCCGCGCGTCTCTGGCGGTGGCGCGCCCGCGCGCTGGTGGCAAGCCTATATGAACGGCGCGATCGACGTCAGTCTGCCGTCCTTCGTCACCACCTTTGGCCGTCCGTCGGCGGGATTTTTCGGCTTTGGCGAAGGTGGCCCCGAAGATGGCGGCGTCATCTGGCGCGACAGCGGCGACAGTTCGCCGTCTGCGCAACAATCGGCACAGGAAAGCGGCGGGTTCCGCAGCATGCTGCGCTATTGGTCGACGACCGACAGCGAGGCCGTCAAGCCCGACAATTCCGCGCCCCAGTATAACCGCTGATTATTCGCCTGTTGCGGCGTCATCACTGCGCGTTGACGGCACGGCCATGCGCGCCAGTTCGTCGACGCGTTCGTTTTCGGCATGCCCTGCATGGCCCTTGACCCAGATCCAGTTGATCGTGTGATTGCGCAGCTCCGCGTCCAGCTGCTCCCACAGGTCAATATTCTTGACCGGCTTTTTGTCGGCGGTTTTCCAGCCGTTGCGCTTCCAGTTCGCCATGTATTTGGTCACGCCGTCCAGCACATAGCGGCTGTCGGTATGGATGGTGACGCTGCACGGCGATTTCAGCAGGCGCAACCCTTCGATCACCGCCTGCATTTCCATGCGGTTGTTGGTGGTGGCAGGATCGCCGCCGCTGAGTTCCTTTTCATGCGCGCCATAGCGTAGCAACGCGCCCCAGCCGCCGGGGCCGGGGTTGCCGCTGCAGGCACCATCGGTGAACAGGTCAACCTTCTTCATGTATCAGCCACGGATAGGGTCGGCCGTCTGTAAATTGCGCGTGATAGCGCAGGATATGCACATGCTCCATCGGGTCCTTGGGACGCACGATGGCACCCTCCACGGGATGCAGCCAGTCGTAGAGGCGCGTGGCGATGATGCGCAGTGCCGCCGCACGGCCCATGTCGGGCAGTGCCGCGCGCTCGCTGGCGTCAAGCTGGCGCACGCTCAGGTAGCCCTCGATCAGCGCGCGCGCGCGGACCTCGTCAATCTGGCCAAGCGCTGTAAAGCACCACGCATTGAGCGTGAGCATCAGGTCATAGACCAGCGTGTCGCGGCAGGAAAAATAAAAATCGATCACGCCGCTGATCTTGCCCTGTTCGTTAAAAAAGACATTGTCGGGGAACAGGTCGGCATGGATGACCCCGTCGGGCAGGTTCTTGTGGCGTGCGCCCGCACAAGCGGCAAGTGCTGCTACGAGTTCTTTTTCAAGCCCGGGCGCGACTTCGTTGGCGCGCTCGCCGCAGGCGCTGATCAGGCTTTGCCATGCTGGCAGGCTCATCGCATTGGCGCGGGATTGCTTCATCGCATGTCCCGTCAGGTGCATCAGGGCCAGCAGTGCGCCGACCTCGCGCGTGTGCGCGGGCGTTGGGTGGCGCGGCCATGTTCCGTCAAGAAAGCGCGTGATCAGCGCGGTCTTGCCCGCCAGTTGCGCCGTGGTGTCGCCCTCGCGCGTGGTGACGACGCCTGCGGTTGGAATGCCGGTATCTTGCAACGCCTGCATGAAGGCGAGGTAAAAGGGCAGGGCCTGCCTGTCCACGCGCTTTTCAAACAGCGTCAGGATAAAACGCCCCGTGTCGGTTTCGATCATGTAGTTGGTGTTCTCGACCCCCTCGCTGATGCCCGCATGCGACACCAGCGCGCCGATGTTATAGCGCGCAAGATGGGTGCGGATATCGCCTGCGGTGAGGGTTGTGTAAACAGCCATGCTGTCCAGTTGTAGGACGCGGTGCGGCGTCTGTCAATTTAGCGGCGCGGGGGCCTGGGCGCGCGTGTGGTTTTGGGGCGTGCTGCGTCGCCGGCGGGCTTGTCAAACGGAAAGGCCTTGCGCGCCGCTGCCATCAGGCCGATGCGGCCCTGCTCGCGCACCTCGGCGGTCGGGCAGATCTGCGGGTTGCGCTCGACCACGCTGAAGGCGCCGTCCTCGTCGGTGAAATCAAGTTCGATCTGGCGCGCCATCGGGTCGGTCGAGTGGATCTGCACGGCCGGCACGCCGCCGGTGGCACTGGCAATGCGCAAGGGGAACTGGCGGTTGAGTTCGGCCAGGTCATGCATCAGGTTGGCCAGCGCTGTTTTGCGCGTATAGCCGTCAGGGTGGAAAGGCAGGTCGCCTGTGGCGATGATGATCTTGCGCACTTCATCGCTCCAGCGTGCGAAGGAGGGATGGCTGGCCGGATCGCTGTCTTTCATATTGGCAGGCAGGGAAAAGGCGATCATATAGCCGACACCCGTTTGCGGGTTGGTCTGGCCTTTGACTTCGACGGTCAGGCAGTGTGCGGTCGACATCGCTCAGGACCTTTCCTGAAAGAGGGACAAACGGCACGCCGGAAGGCGATCGCAGAGAAGAAGTGGCCAGACTATGGCCCCGCGACATGGAAAATTCAAGCAGAAAATCACCCGAGGTGATGCAGTGCAACAGGGTTAGCTGTTCAGCACGTTGGGAATTTTGAAGGTGATGTTTTCCTCGGCCACGGTGTGGCGTTGCACGGTCACGTCAAAGCGTGCCTGTGCCTGCGCAATGACCTCCTGCACCAGACGTTCGGGGGCCGAAGCGCCCGCCGTCAGGCCCAGCGTGCGGATCTCGCCAAGCGCGTTCCAGTCGATGTCGCCCGCGCTGTCGGCCAGCAGGGCGTGCCGTGCGCCATAGGCGCGCGCCACTTCGACAAGCCGGTTGGAGTTGCTGGAATTTTTTGACCCGATCACGACCACCACGTCGCTGTCCTTGGCAATGTCGCGCACGGCCAGCTGGCGGTTGGTGGTGGCGTAGCAGATGTCTTCCTTGCGCGGTGCCGCGATGGCGGGGAATTTTTTTTGCAACGCCGCCACGATGTCGGCGGTATCGTCGACAGACAGCGTGGTCTGTGTTGCAAAGGCCAGCTGCACGCCGTGCGGCAGGTCGAGTTTTTCAACATCGGCGACGTCTTCGACCAGTGTGACTGCACCGTCGGGCAACTGGCCCATCGTGCCGACAACTTCGGGATGGCCCGCATGACCGATCAGCAGGATATGCTTGCCCTGCTTGTGGTGCATCTCTGCCTCGCGGTGGACTTTGCTGACCAGCGGGCAGGTGGCGTCGATATAAACGATGTTCATGGCGCGCGCGGCTTCGGGCACCTTCTTGGGCACGCCGTGCGCTGAAAAGACGACAGGGCAGCCACGTTCAAGGTCGCTTGCGGGAATGTCGGTCAGCTCCTTGACGAAAACCGCGCCCTTGGCGCGCAGGTCTTCCAGCACATATTTGTTATGCACGATTTCATGGCGCACATAGACGGGCGCGCCGTATTTCTGCAGCGATTTTTCAACGATCTCGATCGCGCGGTCCACGCCGGCGCAAAACCCGCGCGGGTCGGCCAGCAGGATGGTCAGGGGCGGCTTGCTCATGGGCAGGAATATAGGGGCTCGGCGCGGTCTTGTCACCTGTGCGCAACAGGATTAAGGTAGCGGACATGACAGTACGTTTTTCGCCCTTGTGGGCCATTCTGGCCGTCGTTCTGCCCTTGTTGTCCGCCTGCGCCACGGCGGACGAGGACGCGGCCGCGCGCCCTGCACCAGCTTTTGGCTGCCCGCGCGGCGGCCTGATGCGTGATGCCGACCGCCTGGCGGTGTTTGAGGATATGGCAAATCCAAGCCGCGAGACCGTCATCGTCAAGGCGCAACTTTATGGAATGACTTATACCTGCAAGCCGCGCCCCGAACGTGGCGTGGTCGAAATCACCGCGACCACGCGTTTTGCTGCCGACCGCATGCCGTTGGGCGGCAGCCTCAAGGGTTTGACGCTGCCTTATTTCGTGGCGGTGCTGGACCAAAACGACGATATCCTCGTGCATGAGCGTTTCAAGGTGCGCCTGACCTTTGGCGAGGGCGGCAAGAAACTACCCCCCACCCGCGCAATGGCGCAGGAAGACCGCGTGATTGCTGTCGCGGCTCCCGATGCGATGGCGGCGGGGAATTATAAAATCGTCTCGGGCTTTGAACTGATCCCCGCGCAGGTCCGTTATAACAAGGGCGACAGCGACCTTGGTGCGCCCGCCCGCGATCCTTCCGCAGAAAACGCCAACCCCCCGGCCCGCAAGCGCCATAAAGGAAACAACTGACATGACCGCACATTTCGACAGCACTGTCTTCTGGAAGGCCGAATGGGCTATGCACCATGAAACCGCGCGCGCGACCGAGGCGCAATTGTTTGACGCATTCCAGCAGATGCTTGACGCCTGCCTGACGGCGATCAAGGGCGGCAAGAAAATCTTTTTCTTCGGCAATGGCGGCAGCGCCGCCGACGCGCAGCACCTCGCAACCGAACTGACCGTGCGCTACAAGAAAGACCGCGCCCCCATCGCCGCCATCGCGCTGACGACGGATACGTCGGCACTGACGGCCATCGGTAACGATTTTGGCTTTGATCATCTTTTTGCGCGGCAGCTGGCAGCGCTTGGTCACAAGGGCGATGTGGCGATTGCCATCTCGACCTCGGGCAACAGCCCCAACGTGCTTAAGGCGATCGAGGAAGCCAAGCGCATCGGCATCACCGTCGTCGCTTTCACCGGCGGCACCGGCGGCAAGATGGCAGGCCTGTGCGACATCGTGCTTAAGGTTCCCTCGCCTGTCACCGCACGTATTCAGGAGATGCATATCTCCTTTGGCCAGATGCTGTGCGGCGCGCTTGAACAGTCGCTGGGTCTGGTCGATGTCGACCATGTCGCCGGCAAGGATGTTGCCTGATGACCGCGCCATCGCCTGTCCGCCATGTTTGTCTGACCACTGTGGTTGTGCTGGCTGTTCTGGCTGGCCTGTGGTTTTCGCTGCGCCAGTCGGAAGAGCTGACCGCCGCACGCCGCAACCTGCCCGCATCCTGCATTCAGGCGCTGGCGGATCTGGCGCCGGATGAAGCGCGCACGCGCGGCGTGGCTTTGCGCGATTGCGTACGCCGTCATATGAAGCCCGACCGCAAAGCCCATGTCGTCGGCCCCTGGTCATACGGCCCTGCCGATGCGCGCATTGACGGCTACATCGTCTGGCAGCGCGATACTTTGCCCGACAGCATCGTGCGCGACCGCCTGATGCACGTATCGATCATTGAAAGCCACGCCGTCCTCAACGACTTTGACGTCAGCGGCATGAGTTGCGCGGGCGGTGTGAAAACCGTGAATCTTGACCAGGGCAACTTTGGCCTGGTCATCAACCTTACGCCCGAGGCGCTGGTGCGGTTTGCATCCATGCCCGCCGTTGAAAAAAGCTACAAGCAGGGCGACCTGCTGACCGACCCGCGCTATTGCGCGGCCAAGCTGGTGTTGCAGGACCGCCGCCCCGTGGTGATCCAGCTTAACGCCAAGCCCGTCACCGCCAACGACACGCCTGTGCCGTCCGAGGCGGTTGCGTTCATGACCGACCGTCAGCAATGCCTGAACACGGTGATCGCCAAGCGCGTGGCCAAGGGTGAAACCTCGCTGGCATTCCCCTATGGCTATGAGATGTTCGTGCGCGATTATCTTGCCGCCTGCACGGCCCAACAATAACCCTTGCGGAGTTCTGCCCGATGGCCAAAAGCCAAACCGATACGTCCGAAGACCTGAGCTTTGAAGCCGCACTGGCGGAGCTTGAAAAGATCGTCAAGCAGCTTGAAAGCGGCAGCGGCGACCTTAAGAACTCGATCGCCGCATACGAGCGGGGCGTAGCGCTGAAAAAACTATGTGAAGAGCGCCTGCGCGAGGCGGAAAGCCGCATCGAAAAGATCACGCTTGGGTCCGACGGTACGGTCGGCGGCGCGCCCTTTAGCCCCGGCGAGGGCTGAGCGACGCCAAAGCGCGCCTCCCATATCGAAAAAGCGTGATTTTTCCGTGACTTTGGGCTATAAAACCAGAGGTTTCACCGCGGGCGCGCCTTTTTCAGCGCGGCCCCTTTATCGATCGAGGTCCTGACTATGGCTCCATCACCACGCGAGGCGTCACCCAAACTCCAGCATGCGATGGAAGATTGCCGCGAGAAAGTCGCGCGCACGATGGCCACCCTGCTGCCGGTGACCGACAGCGTGGAAGCTAAACTGTTTGACGCTATGCGCTATGCGGTGCTGAACGGCGGCAAGCGCCTGCGCCCCTTCATGGTGCTTGAAAGCGCGCGTGTCTTTGGCGTCGATCAGGGCCGTGCGCGCCGCGTGGCGGCAGCGGCAGAGATGGTGCATTGCTACTCTCTCGCACATGACGACTTGCCCGCGCTTGATAACTCCGACCTGCGCCGCGGCAAACCCTCGCTGCACAAGGCCTATGACGAAGCCACCGCCATTCTTGCGGGCGACGCCCTGCTTTCGCTTGCGTTTGAAGTGATTTCGGACGTTGAAACGCACGAAGATCCGCGCGTGCGCGTTGAACTTGTGCAACTGCTTGCGGGCGCTGTTGGCATGAACGGCATGATCGGCGGGCAGATGCTTGACCTCATCGGCGAGCAACAGGAATTTGACGTCGGCACCATCAGCCGCCTGCAGCGACTGAAAACCGGCAAGCTGATCGCCTTCTGCTGCGAAGCCGGCGCCATCCTTGGCCGCGCCAATCCCGCGCACCGTCAGTCCTTGCGCAACTATGCGCACGACCTTGGCCTTGCGTTTCAGGTCACCGACGACCTGCTTGACGTCATCAGCACGCAGGAAGAAGCAGGCAAGCCCGTGGGCAAGGACGGCAAGAAATCGACCTTCGTCACCACGATGGGTATCGAGCAAGCACAGGCCCGCGCCGAAATGCTGGTCGAGCAAGCGGTCAGCCACCTGCGCGTCTTTGACGAAGGCCGCGTCGATCTGTTGAAAGATCTGGCGTATTACGTGCTGGAACGCCGCGTTTGATAGCAATATCAACGGCTTGGAAAACACCCTCTTTATTGACATAATGCAAAGCGTGCTTTAAGGTAAGGCGGTTTCATCCTGCCCCTTGCCGTGAGTCGTCCCGTGTTATCCAATTGGTTCAACCGTAAAAAACAAGCTGCCGTTCCCGCACAGTCCCCTGCGCCTGTGGCAACGACGCATGACCCGTATGAATTCATGTCTAACGATGCCGCGCGCGACGCCATGCTCAAGGCTGTGCTGGAAGACGACCTTGGCACCGTCAAAAGCATCGCACGCCATCAGCCGGATTGTGCGCGCTGGGTGATCGAAGCCAAGGGATCATCAATCGGCGGAGAGCCGATCCGCACGCCGCTGACATTCTATCCTGCAGGTGCGGGACATGTGCGCGTTCTGCAATGGTTGATCGATAACGGCGCGGAGCTTGAGGCGCGCAGCAATCTGCTCAACCACACTGCGCTTTATCATGCCGCGCAGCGCGGACAAATCGAAAGCGTCAGGGTATTACTGGCCGCGGGTGCGGATGCGCATACGCGTGCCGAAGTGGTGACACCGCACACAGCCGTGCAGGTCGCGCGTCAAGGTGGATTTGAGGATGTTGCGCAACTGATTGAAAGCGAACAGCAGCGCGCGCAAAGCGTTGCCAGTATGGCGATCCGCGACGGGCGCATTCTAAGTGCGCCGCGTCTGGATTTTCGCAAACCTTAAACCGCGGGTGTATCTTTTTTCTGCGGCAGCAACAACGACGCCACTACCCCGCCGGCCAGCAATAAAACCGTCACGCCAAGGGAGATTGACGGCGGTACTTTGTCGATGCCCATCAGGTCGGCGGCAAAGACCTTGCCGCCGATAAAGATCAGCACCAGTGCCATCGCGGTTTTGAGGTGATGGAATTTGTGGATGATCGCGGCCAGTGCGAAATAGAGTGCGCGCAGGCCCAGAATGGCGAAGATATTGCTGGTATAGACGATATAGGGATCGGTGGTGATGGCGAAAATCGCAGGCACGCTGTCGACGGCAAAGACAACATCGGCAACCTCCACCAGCACCAGCGCGATCAGCAGCGGCGTGACGTAAGTCTGCGTTTTTCCGGTGCTGCCTTGCAGGCGCACAAAAAAACGCTCGCCATGCAAGGTGTCGGTGACGCGCAACTTGCGCCGCAGGAATTTCAACAGCGTGTTGTTGGCGATGTCAGGGTCTGCTTCCTTGACGCAGAGCATCTTGATACCTGTGTAG
>JAEXMB010000064.1 GCA_023444705.1 Pseudomonadota bacterium
CCGTCGCTATTGGTCTGGGTGGCGTCACCGTCGTTGCCATCGTTGTCACCGGCGGTGTCGTCCATATCGGCAACGGTGTCGTCGCCAGCGCTTTCATTGCGTTGCGGGCGTTCGCCACGTTCGGGGCGTTCGCCGCGGTTGCGGTCACGATCGCGGCCACGGTTGCGTCCGCCACGGCGGCGGCGGCCATTGCGGCCCTCGCGGCCCTCGCGCTCTTCGCCGGTGCTGCTGTCTTCGCTGTCGGTGCTTTCGCTTTCGCCATCGCTGGCGAAGTCGTTCATGTCACCCATCGTCAGCGACTGCACGGGCGCGGGGCGGTTGCGCTCGTTGCGGCGGTCGGTGGGGGTGTTGCGCACGCCGTCGATATTGAAGGCGGGCTTGATCAGCTTGTCGTCGGCGGCGATGAAGACGCGGACGTTATAGCGTTTTTCGATGCTGGCCAGCATGTCGCGCTTGTGGTTGAAGATGTAAAGCGCGGTGTCGCTTGGCACGGTGACGCGCAACTCGCTGTTGCGGCCTTTGAGCGCTTCTTCCTCGATCGCGCGCAGGACCATCACCGCCATCGTGTCGTTGGTGCGGATCAGGCCGGTGCCCGCGCAATGCTTGCAGGTTTCAAAGTTGGTTTCGACCAGCGAGGGGTGCAGGCGCTGGCGCGAGAGTTCAAGCAGGCCAAAGGGCGAGATACGGCCCAGCTGGATGCGCGCACGGTCGCCGGCCATCGCGTCGCGCAGTTTCTTTTCAACCAGGCGGTTGGCGCGGCGGTCTTCCATGTCGATGAAGTCGATGACGACAAGGCCACCCTGGTCGCGCAGGCGCAGCTGGCGGGCGACTTCTTCGGCAGCTTCAAGGTTGGTCTTGAGCGCGGTTTCCTCGATATGGCGGCCCTTGGTGGCGCGGCCCGAGTTGACGTCGATGGAAACAAGCGCCTCGGTCGGGTTGATGACGATATAGCCGCCCGAGCGCAGATGCACCGTCGGGCTGTGGATGGCGTCGATCTGGCTTTCGACCTGATGGCGGGTGAACAGCGGGATGTTCTGGTCGCTGTACTGATGCACGCGGTCCACGTTGGTGGGGCTGAGCATCTGCATGAAGTCACGCGCGGTCTTGAAACCTTCTTCGCCCGCGACGTGAACTTCGTCGATGTCGCGCTTGTAGAGGTCGCGGATGGCGCGCTTGATCAGGTTGCCTTCCTCGTAGATCAGCTGGGGCGCGGTCGATTTCAGCGTGAATTCGCGGATTTCATCCCACAGGCGCAGCAGGTAATCCAGATCGCGCTTGATCTCGGCGGTGGTGCGGCTTACGCCCGCGGTGCGCAGGATGACCGACATGCCCTCGGGCACGTTGAGTTCGCGCAGGATGGTCTTCAGGCGCTGGCGGTCCTTGGCGTTGGACACTTTGCGGCTGACGCCGCCGCCGCGCGGGGAGTTGGGCATCAGCACGCAGTAGCGGCCGGGCAGGGAGATGTAGCTGGTAACGGCAGCGCCCTTGTTGCCACGCTCTTCCTTGCTGATCTGGATCAGCATGATCTGGTTGCGCTTGATGACTTCCTGGATCTTGTAGCGGCGCTTGATGGAGGAACGGTAGACGGGGGCCTCGACAGTGTCGCCGCCGATTTCATCGACGTTGACTTCTTCGGCTTCTTCGTGGGCTTCATCTTCGCCCGTGGTTTCGTCTGCGCTGGCTTCGGCGCTTTCCTCAGTGGCTTCAGCGGTGATTTCAACGCTTTCGCTGGCTTCGGCGGTGTCGCCGTCCTCGTCTTTGTCGTCTTCGATCGCCTGCATGACGTCGATGACTTCGATTTCAGCCTCGTCGTCTTCCTCGTCGCTGTTTTCATCGGCGCTGAGTTTTTCGGCGACGCGGCGGGCCAGGCTGGCTTCGCTGTTGCGCGGGCGCGGCGCAACGTCGCTGGCATCTTCGTTGTCATCGCCTTCTTCTTCGGCGTCTTCGCTGTCGTCATAGCCTTCGGCGGCAAGTTCCGCCGCGTCTTCGGCGTCCTGGCGGGCCTGTTCGCGCGCGGCGATGGCGCGCTCTTCGGCGATCAGCGCCTCGCGGTCGGCGATGGGGATGCGGTAGTAGTCGGGATGAATTTCAGGGAAGGGGAGGAAGCCGTGGCGCTGGCCGCCGAAATCGACGAAGGCGGCTTGCAGCGAGGGTTCAACACGGGTGACTTTGACGAGGTAGATGTTGCTTTTGAGTTGTTTGCGCAGGGCGTTTTCGTAGTCGTATTCTTCAAGGCGGTTGCCGGAGATGACGGCCACCCGTGTTTCTTCGGGATGGGTGGCGTCGATCAGCATTTTCTTGCTCATGGCGGTAATTCCTTATGTGCATGGCGGCGCGCGAATACGGCAGGACCACATCTTCCTGCGACAAGGGGAAGATGCGCTGCTGTTTCACGCGTCAAGGGTTCGGTTGATAAAGGTCTGCACGGTCGGGCGGTGCTGTTGTACGCAAGCGCAAGGCACAATCGCCCGTCCTGCGGCCAGCCCTCGTGATGCACGGGGCGGCGTTCGCCCGATTTCCTCCCCCCGGCTGGCGCATGTTGCGCGAAAAACCGAAAGGAATGACCGTTTGTCTGTGCGTGACTGCAAAATGACTGTCAGGAAGGCGGCGTGCCGGAAAGATCAGGGCGCCAGCCGGTGGACAGTCAGAAAGCAGGAGGCTCGCACAAACCAGACCTCGAAACTCGTTGACACGATGCATTTGCCTTTCAGTATTCTGGCAAAAGCGTTGTCGCATCCTCATCATACGCCCCTTTGGGTAAAGGCGACAATAAATATCTGTGGCGCAGGGTAATTTCCCGTGCGGTGGTCCCTGCGCGCGCGACAGAGGGCAAGCGGCTGAAAAAGATGGTCATTTCATGCTTTTTTGCATGCCAAGGCTTGCCCTTGCGCAGCGGGCGCGTCTATACTTTTTCAATATGGTCAGGGGAGACTGCCGCCAATGATGCGCAGGCTGGGGCGACTCGGGTTTTTTGCAGTACTGTTATGTCTAATCGCGGGCGGCGCGGGCCTCTGCGCGATAAGTGCGCGCGCCGATTCCCCTGCGGTGATCGAGGCGGTGCGCCACGGCGGGCAGGGCAACAAGACCCGCATCGTGATTGAAAGCAGCGCCCCGCTGTCCTTCCGCACCTTTTTGCTCGCTGCTCCCAACCGTCTGGTCGTCGATGTGCCCACGGCGCAATGGCGCGCGCCGCGCAGCGGCTTTTTTCAGGACCGCACGCTCAAGGGCTATCGCAGCGGCGAACTGGCCGACGGCCTGACGCGCATCGTCTTTGACCTTGCCCAGCCGGCGCTGATCGACAAGGCATTCGTGCTGCCTGCGTCCGGCACGCAGAAAAACCGTCTGGTCGTCGATGTTGCGCCGACCACGCAAAACCTGTTTACCGCCGATCTTGACCGCGTGCTGGGCGACAGCGCCTTGCGCGAAAAAACGCTGGCCGCCGCACCCGCCGCCAGCGGATCGCCTTATCGTGCCGCCGCTAACGAGCGTGCTGCCGCCGCAACGCCGCAACTGGCGACCGACCAGATGTTGCCGGTGAAAAAACCGGGCTATCTGTCCTCGCCCGCGCAGCAGGCGGGCACGTTGACGCCGCCGCCCGCACCGCTTGCACCCGCCAGCGCGTCGCGCCGCGTGATTATCCTTGATGCCGGTCACGGCGGGCATGATCCGGGCGCCATCGGCGCTGGCAAGGTGCATGAAAAGAACATCACGCTGGCGATGGCCAAGGCGCTCAAGAAAGAACTGGAAGATACCGGGCGCTATAAAGTTTACCTGACGCGCGACACCGATATTTTCATTCCCCTGCGCCAGCGCGTGGCGATTGCCCGCGCCAAAGGTGGCGAGCTGTTTATCTCACTGCATGCCGACAAGGTCGACCGCAGCAACGTGCGTGGGGCGTCGATCTACACGCTGTCGGAAAAAGCGTCGGATAGCGAAACCGCGCGCCTGGCCGATCAGGAAAACAAGGCGGGCATGGTGTCGGGCGTTGACCTCAGCGGCGAGGAAGCGGATGTCGCCGACATCCTGCTTGATCTCGCCATGCGCGAGAAGATGAATGAATCAAATCTGCTGGCGCGCTTTCTCGAAGAATCCCTGCGGCGCAAAAACATCAAACTGTTGCCAAATTCCCACAGATCGGCAGGGTTTGCCGTATTGAAGGCACCGGACGTGCCGTCAGTGCTGATCGAGATTGGCTTCCTGTCCAATCCGGAGGAGGCTAAATTATTGAATTCAAACAATTTTAGGGAAGGCATGGCCCGCGCTTTGCGCGATGGCGTTGACGCCTATTTTACCAAAATCCTCGCCCTGCAGAAAATCTGAACGCTGTTTTTTCATGATTTTATGGGTGTTGCGCCGAGTTATGTCGCAGAGCCGCATCTGGACTCCCACCATCAACTGTAGTACCAAAAGTACTGCTAGACCGTTGTACAACGGGCCTGACGGAAAGTTCTTTTCCGGCGGGCCACATAGCTCAAACCATCTGTTTCTAATCAAGGATGATCATCATGAAAAACGCTACTCTTGCTGTTGCACTGGTTGCTGTTCTGTCGCTGGCCGCTTGCGGTCACGGCGGTACCTGGACCCCGCAAGGCGCCGGCCGCACCGCTGGTGAAGGCCAAGTTGAACAAGTTCGCGGCAACACTGCCGACAGCACGTTCAGCGGCTCGCTGCGCAAGTAATCAGGCTGCGGCCGTCTAGGCGGCCGCACTGTTACAAAATAAAAACCGCGCCTCGATATGATCGGGCGCGGTTTTTTTATTGGCCGTTTTTGCGCTGTGGCGCTTAGTTGTACGAAGGCTTGGCCGTTGGCGCGGGCTTGTCGCCCTCCGCTTTCTTGGCCGCGTCCTTGACGTCGTTCTTGTCGGCCTTGGCGACGTCTTCTTCTTTCAGGTTTTCTTTTGGCAGGCTGATCTTGCGCGGCGCTTCGCGTTGCGCGATCAGCACGGGATAGCCGCGGCGTTCGCGCACGGCGCTGTCGACGGCGTCCCAGTCAATACGGCTTTCAGCCTCGGGTCCTGCGGCTTCGGCGATCACCTTGCGCAACTCGGGCGTCAGCGGGCGCACGGTATGCACGCCGGTGATCTCGATTTCCTCGCCCTGCGTCTTGGACGGGTTGGCTTCCAGATACAGGCCGTCTTCAAGCCAGCCAACCAGAATCGGCTGGTCGACGACGGTGACCTTGGTGCCGACGGGCACCTGATCAAAGATGGCGATGATATCTTCGGGATACATGCGCATGCAACCAGACGACACACGGCGGCCGATGCCCCACGGCTTGTTCGATCCGTGGATCAGAAAGGTCGGCCAGCCAAGATACATGGCATGGGTGCCAAGCGGGTTGGACGGGCCCGGCGATACGGCGGCGGGCAGATAGGGCTTGAGCTTGCGCATGCGTTCGGTCGGATACCAGCTGGGGTATGCGGTCTTGCGCACGATGGTGGTGTTGCCAAGGGGGGTATCAAGGCCTTCGGCGCCGATGCCAAGCGCATAGGTCAGCGGCGGCTGGCCCGGGGTTTTGAAATAATACATGCGCATATCGCCAAGGTTGACGACAATGCCCTGCTGTTGCGCGCGCGGCAGCAGGTTGAAGGTGGGGATGACGAGTTGTTCGCCCGGCGTGGGTGCCCAGGGATCAACGCCCGGGTTGGCGGCGCGCAGTTCGATATAGCCAAGGCCATAGTGACGCGCGATGTCAAGGAAGGTGTCTTCTTCCTTGACCGTGTAGGTTTTCATTGTGCCGCTGGCGATGCGCGCACCTGCGGGATAGGGCGGCAGGGTATAGGTTTCATCCGCATCGGCGACGTCAAGCGTTTCGTCTTCGTTACCGCTGGCGGCGGCGGGGCTTGAGGTATCGGCTTTCTTTTCGGCCTGTACGGCGGGCTTGGGGGCGGGCGCGGCCGCCGGTTTATCTGTTGCCGCTTTTTCTGTCGCAGGTTTAGCGGTGGGTTTCGCTGTCTTGTTCTTCAGCGGCGCTGCCTTGGCTGCGGTTTTTTTGTCGGCTGCTGCTTTGGCGGCATCCTTGGCGACCGCGGTGGCTTTTTCTTTCGACACTTCTTTTGCCGGCGCTGGCTTGGTTTCGGCGGCATGCGCGCTCACACATGACAACGCAACGGCAAAGGCCAATGCTGGGGCCAATGCGGGCAGGGTCAGGCGAAACAGGGGGGACAGGCGGGTCATGGGGCAACTTTCGGCTAAAACGAACCTGCGGCATCTGCCGGGTGCGGAGGTCGCTATGCGCCACCGCCCGTGCCGCTTATGCCTTCACTATAGGGTGCGTTTGCGCATCAATAAAGGTGCAAGCCTGTCTTTTATGCCGATTTATAGGGTTTTTGGGCTGCCGGTCAGGCGCGGCCGCCGTGCATGGCCAGCATCAGCGGGCTGACGCCAAGGCGCGCCAGCGCCAGATCCCACTTGTGGGGCAAGTCCTTGCTGAAGATCAGGTCATCGTCCGCAGGGGCGGTCAGCCAGCTGTTGGCCTGCAATTCGGCCTCAAGCTGCCCCGGGCCCCAGCCGGCATAGCCAAGTGCAAAGATCGAACGCTCCGGCCCGCGCCCTTCGGAAATCGCGCGCAGGATGTCGATGGTGCCGGTGATGCTGAGCGAGGGGGTCAGTTTGACCGTGTCGTCACGCTGGAAATCGGTGGTATGCAGCACGAAACCGCGGCCCGTTTCGACCGGCCCGCCGAAATGCACGGTCGGCGTGCGCGGGCTTTGCGGCAGGTGCAACTGGTCAAGAAGGTCGGAAAATTCGACGTCGGGCATCACCTGGTTAAGGACGATGCCCATCGCACCTTCGCTACTGTGCGCGCAGATGTAGATGACGCTGCGGTCGAAATAACCCTCGTCAAGCGTGGGCATGGCGATCAGCACATGGTCACGCAACGAATGTTCCCCGCGCAGGCCGGTGCTGGCCAGCATGGGCGGAATAGGGTTGGCGGCGGCGTGATGATGTCTGCGGTCTTCCATGCTTTCAGGCTATCAAAAAAGACTGAAGGGAAAGTAAAGAGGACATGGCCCCGCCGCCGAGTCTCGCCGAAGGGGTGTGCAGGCCAATTATTTGAAATAAATAGATAAAAACCGCTTTATTTGACATATACCATAGGCGGGCATATAACTGAAGTACGTTTTTATGCGCGCGTTCTGTCTGTTTGGGCTGCTCCGGCGCGCGGTCACCTCTTCAACGACGGGATTTTTGCCATGTCACTGCGCGATATCTATACCCAGCACGCCCACGAACGCCAGATCGGCGTGCTTGTCAAAAAAATGCAATCGGCCACCGACGGCCTGTTGCGCGATATCGACATCGTCAATCAGCGCGTCAGCTGCAAGGGCATTAAGGGCCTGTTTGCGCCGCTGACCACCGGCATGCTGGGCGGGGAGTGGTCGCGCGAGAACAACACGCTGTCCTATACGCTGGTGCGCGACGAAGTACCGGTGGATGAAATCAACTACAACACCGTGCTGGCCAATACGCGCGCGGCACACCGCGACTGGATGTTTGCAGAATGCAAATACGCCGCCAACGATGAAATTGAAAAACGCTATCTGCCCAACGCGCGCCTGCGCATCGCCGAGGAAATGATGAAGCGCCACGGCAACGCCCTGCGCGGCCACGATGCCTATCGCGCCCTGCATCAGGCCTGTGCGGAGCCGAGCATCGACATGCGCGTGGAACTGGTGGTGGCGGCGACCGACAGCGAACACTTGCGTTCGCGCTTTAAGGATATCCGCGACTACTATACCGACATCGGCGGCAAGGTTGTGGCCACGCCGCGCCTGCAGGTGCGCGTCTATCTTGACCAGCCCTACCGTGCCTCAAGCGATGCGGCACTGGGCGCAAGACAACAGCCCGCACGCCGGGCACCTGGCCGCGAAGGCTGATTTTTTCCTCTTTACGAAGATTTACTGCGGCTGGTTTTTGCCGCGTGCCTGCGCGCGCCATCTGGCGACATTGGCGTTATGCTCGGCCAGCGTTTTGGCGAAGGCATGCCCGCCCGTGCCGTCCGCGACGAAATAGATATAATCGTTGGTTTCAGGGTTCAGTACCGCCGCGATTGACAGCGCGCCCGGATTGGCGATGGGCGTGGGCGGCAGGCCTGCGTTCTTGTAGGTGTTATAGGGCGAGGGCATGGCCAGATCCTTGCGGCTCAGCGGGCGGTCCAGCTTGAACTTACCCTCGGTCACCGCATAGATCACGGTGGGGTCTGACTGCAGCGGCATGCCAAGACGCATGCGGTTGGCGAATACGCCCGCCACGCGCGTGCGCTCGGCCGCCACGCCGGTTTCCTTTTCAACGACGGAGGCGAGGATAACAGCCTCGTCCATGCTGCGCGCGGGCGTGGTGTCGCTGCGCGCGGCCCACAGCTTTTGCAGCGTGGTATCCATCGATTTCTGCATGCGCGCGATCAGGGCGGCGCGCTGGTCGCCGCGGCGGTAGTGATAGGTCTCGGGCAACAGCGACCCTTCGCGCGGGACATCGGCAATCTCGCCTTCAAGCGCATCGGCGGCGTTGACCAGTGCGACGATTTCAACCGCCATCAGTCCTTCGGGGATGGTCAGGCTGCGCGCATAGGTCTTGCCGGCCTGCAGCTGTGCCACGATCTCGGCAGCGCTGGCGCTGTCGTCGATCATGTATTCACCCGCCTGCAGGGGGCCGTTGTTGCGGCCCAGCAGGGCCGCGGCCTGAAAGATCCATGCCGCATCGACCGCACCCGCGCGGCTGAACTGATGCGCCATCGCCTTCACGCCCGTGCCGGGCGCGATATAGACGAGGGTGTCGCTTTTCAGCGGGCCGTCGATGGTGGTCAGCGTCTTCACGCCGATATAGCCCGCGCCTGCGATGCAGACGAAGCCAAACAGCGCGACGATCAGCAGGGCGCGGATCATGCCACCTTCTTGAGGATCAGGCAGGCGTTGGTGCCGCCAAAGCCAAACGAATTCGACATCGCGTACTCGACGTCTTTCTTCTTGGCCTTGTGCGGGACGAGGTCGATGCCTGCCGCAACGTCGCTTGGGTCATCGAGGTTGAGCGTGGGCGGCAGCATGCCGGTTTTCAGTGCCATCGCGGTGTAGATCGCCTCGACAGCACCGGCCGCACCCAGCAGGTGGCCGATCGCCGATTTGGTGGAGGAGATCGAGGTCTGCGCGATTGCGTCGCCGAACAGGCGCTTGATCGCCGTCAGCTCGATATCGTCGCCCAGCGGCGTCGAGGTACCATGCGCGTTGACGTAGCCGATCTGGCCGGGTTTGATGCCCGCGCGCTTGACCGCCGCCTGCATGGCGCGGTAGCCGCCGTCGCCGTCTTCGGCGGGGGAGGTCACGTGATAGGCGTCGCCCGACAGGCCATAGCCGACGACTTCGGCGTAGATCTTGGCACCGCGTTTCTTGGCGTGTTCGTATTCTTCAAGCACGACAACGCCGGCACCCTCGCCGATGGTGAAGCCGTCGCGGCCCTTGTCAAACGGGCGGCTGGCTTTTTCGGGGGTGTCGTTGAAACCGGTGGTCAGCGCGCGGCAGGCGGCAAAGCCCGCAACACCCACGCGGCAGATGGCGGCTTCGGCGCCGCCTGCGACCATGACGTCGGCGTCGTCAAAAGCGATCAGGCGCGCAGCGTCGCCGATGGCGTGGCTGCCCGTCGCACAGGCGGTGACGACCGCATGGTTGGGGCCCTTGAAGCCAAAGCGGATAGACACCTGACCGGAAATAAGATTGATCAGCGAGGACGGGATGAAGAACGGCGAGATGCGGCGCGGCCCTTTCTCCTGCATCATGATCGAGGTGTCCTGAATGTTCTTGAGTCCGCCGATGCCCGAGCCGATCAGCACGCCGGTGCGCCATTTCTGCTCGTCGGTTTCAGCGACCCAGCCGCTGTCCGCGACCGCATCGACCGCTGCGGCGTAGCCGAAGTGGATGAATTCATCCATCTTCTTTTGCTCTTTGTGTTCGATATAGGCGTTGATGTCGAATTCGCCGGGCAGCGCGCTCTGGCCTTCGGCCACGCGCGGCACTTCGCCCGCCACGCGCGACGGCAGGTCCGACGCATCGAAGTTGCGGATGGTGCGCAGGCCCGATTTGCCCGCGGTGATGGCGTTCCAGTTATGCTCAAGCCCCTGGCCAAGCGGACTGACGATACCCATACCGGTAATGACGACGCGACGCATATATATATCCTTTGATGTGCGAAGGTGCTGTTTTGTCACTGCCCCCTGGGCAGGACCGCCAACCGCATGTCTTCGCGCAGGTTCTGTTGATCTCTTGGTTAAAAAATAACCCCCCAGAGCCGAAAAAGCAAAGGGGGGTTATTTTCAATTCAGTCGCAAATCGCGAAAATGGCCTTAGGCCGCTTTTGCGTTTTGGGCGATGAACGAGATGGCGTCCTTGACGGTCTGGATTTTTTCAGCCGCGTCATCGGGGATCTCGATGCCGAATTCTTCTTCGAAAGCCATGACCAGCTCAACGGTGTCGAGGCTGTCAGCGCCCAGATCGTCGATGAAGCTTGCGTTATCGGTCACTTTCGCGCCGTCAACGCCGAGATGCTCGACAACGATTTTTTTGACGCGTTCGTTGATATCAGACATGTATGTTTCCTCATGTTACAGGTAGTTTTGATGGCCCGCGCCAGAACGTGCTTTTTGTTCAAGAAAAGCGTGGCCATCAAAATGGCGCCCGTTTGATCCGGCGTGACGTCCGATTCAAATACCATATACGCGCAGGCAGGCAAAGCCGGAAAACACTATTTACATAATCCATTAATTTCCGCACAGATGACCACGGGTAACAAAAAAAGCCCCCGCCGGTCAGGGCAGGGGCTTTTGATCTATGTCTTGCGCGGCTTTGGCTTATTTGGCCACTGCGGCGGCATAGTTTTTGGAGACCTGCGCCCAGTTGACCACGCCCCACCATGCTTTCAGGTAGTCCGCGCGGCGGTTTTGGTAGTTGAGGTAATAGGCATGCTCCCACACGTCGTTGCCAAGGATGGGGGTGCCTTTGACCTCGGCGACATCCATCAGGGGGTTGTCCTGATTGGGGGTGGAGGTCACGGCAAGTTTGCCATCCGCACCCACGATCAGCCAGGCCCAGCCCGAGCCAAAGCGGCCCACGCCGGCTTTCTCAAATTCTTCCTTGAATTTATCAACCGAACCGAAGGCATCGGTCAGCGCTTTTTCAAGCTCGGGCGAAGGTGCGCCGGATTTATCCGCCGGGCCCATCAGCTGCCAGAAGAAACTGTGGTTCCAGTGACCGCCGCCATTGTTGCGCACGGCTGCATTGTATTTCGACACGTTGCGCACGATGTCTTCGAGCGACTTGCCCGCAAGGTCCTTGTTGTCTTCGATCTGCTTGTTGAGGTTGTCGACGTAAGCCTTGTGGTGCTTGCCGTGGTGGGTTTCCATCGTCTTGGTGTCGATGACGGGTTCCAGTGCGCTGGCGGCATAGGGCAGGGCGGGAAGTTCGAAACCGCCGCCGTCTTTCTGGTTCAACGATGCGCTCATGGGATTCATCCTCTCTGTTGGTCAAAGGGTTCAAAGGGCAGCGTGGATCATATCACAGCGCCCGCATGTGCCTAGACACATAGCGCATGAACACGCGTTTGCAACCGCGTTATGGCGTGAATAAACAGGGGAACTGCGGGATTATGTCCGGCGTTGGCGCAGACCGGCGCTGCCGTAGCGTGGTTACGACAATGCTTCTTGAGAAAACGCTCAGGGCTTGCGCGCGCGAAAGGCCGTGCGTGGTGCTGTCAGGACCGGCCCGCGTGCTGTGCGCAGTGCTGCGATGATTTCATGATCCGCAAGCTTGCGCCCGTGATGATACCACTCCTCGCGTCCGTCGGCATGAATATGCGCAGGGCCGAAATCACGATGGGTGACGCCGTGCAGGCAGTAAATTTTCTCCCCGCCCGGGCGTATCATCGCGGGCTGGTCGTCTTCGCTGTGGGGAAAGCCGTTGCTGTCATGCCAGCAGTGCAGTCCGTCGTATTGCACGAAATCGGGCGGTCGGCGGCGCGGCGCGGTCATGACGGTGCCGCTTCGCGCTGTGGCAAAACCGGCTTGGCCAGCACGGTGCGCTGCGGTGGCTGATGGCCAAGCCCGCGCCCTGCGGACAGGGCCGCGATCACCTCGTCAAGCTCAGCAGTACTGGCCGTGGCAAAAGCGGCGATCAGGCGTTCGTTGACGGGGGCGCGCGTGGACATGTCTGCTCGTCTGAAAAAGATTAAGGTGCGTGGGTGAGGATGCGCGCCTGAACCGCGACCTGTCCTTCGGTGCTTTGGCTGGCCTGCTGGACCTGCACGGCAGCGCCGGCGCGGCGGGCGTTTTGCTCTTTGCGGTTGGCGTC
>JAEXMB010000061.1 GCA_023444705.1 Pseudomonadota bacterium
GGATATCACATTACGCAGTCGAAAATCGCGCTGGGGTCGGGCGGTATCACGGGCAAGGGGTATCTCAAGGGTACGCAAAGCGCGCTTGACTTCCTGCCTGAAAAGCAGACGGATTTCATTTTCACCCTGTTCACCGAGGAATGGGGCCTGATCGGCGGCATCGCGTTGATGCTGTTGTTTGGTGCTGTCATCACCTACGGCTATGTGATGGCGTTTTCCAACCAGAACCAGTTTGGCCGCCTGCTGTCGCTGGGGCTGATCTTTAATTTCTCGATGTATGCGATCATCAATATGGGTATGGTCATGGGCCTTCTGCCCGTGGTAGGTATTCCTCTGCCGATGGTGTCCTATGGCGGCACCGCCATGTTGTCGCTGATGGGCGGCTTCGGGTTGCTGATGTCGGCCTATGTACACCGCGACGTGCGCTTCTTGAAGTAAGGCGGAGCTGAGCCAGACGATGACGACCAAAAACAAAAAAAACGCAACCCGCAAACCTGCCGCGCGTAAAGCGACCAAGCCCGCGCGCTTCCTGCAAAAGGGTGAAAAGGCCGCGTTTACGCGCATCAATGCGAAATCGGCGTCGCCTGTCATCATCGTCTGCGACCATGCCAGCAATGCCATGCCCAGGGCGGCAAAAAACCTTGGCCTTGATGTCACGGCGCGCAAGATGCACATCGCCTGGGATCCGGGCACGGCGCATATCGGCCGTTATCTGGCGCGCGTTCTCAACGCGCCCTTGCAGCTGGCGAATTATTCGCGCCTTGTCGTCGATCTCAACCGCGGTGAAGACCATGCCGATTGCATGCGTGACACCAGCGACCATGTGAAGATTCCCGGCAACAAAGGCCTGAATGCCGCACAAAGGCAAGCGCGCCTTGATGATATTTACTGGCCCTATCACAACGAAATCACGCGCCAGCTGGACGCTGTCCTTGCGCGCGGCAAGGTGCCGTTGTTGTTGTCTATTCATAGCTTCACCCCCGAAATGGACGGCGCGCACCGTCCGTGGCATATCGGCGTGATGTGGAACCGCCAGCAAAAGCTGTCAAAACAGCTGGTGAAAAACCTGCGCAGCGACAATCCTGCGCTGGTCATCGGCGAGAACAAGCCCTATAGCCTCAAAGGCCCTGCCGGCGGCAAAAACACCATCGAGCGCCATTGCGAAAGCCGTGGTCTGCCTTATCTGATCGTTGAATTCCGTCAGGACCTGGTCGGCGGCAGCAAGGCCGAGGCCGAGCAATGGGCCGAGCTGTTCCTGCGCAGCCTGCGCCCGATCCTTGACGATGCCGCCAGCTACGCGCGCCAGCCTGTGGGTAAAAAAGCGGCCGCCAAAAAGAAGACGGCCGCAAAAACCGCGTTGCGCAAGCCCGCGCGCAAACGCGCCTAGTATTTTACGTATCAATAATGAAGACGCGCGTAAACCCGCAAAGAACTTGGGTTTTTGCGTTGTCCCCGCTATACTGGCCTTCATCAAAATCAGTCATTCTTGGGATGGGAAACTGCCATGAAGTTCACCATTGATCGTGCAGATATTCTTCGCTCGCTGGCACACGTGCATAGCGTGGTCGAACGCCGCAACACTATTCCCATTCTCGCCAACGTTTTGTTGCGCGCGGAAAAAGATAACCTGTCGCTGACCACCACCGACATGGATCTTGAAATCATCGAAAGCGTCGCCGCCAACGCCAGCGTGCCGGGTGCGACGACCGTTCCCGCGCATACGCTCTACGACATCGTGCGCAAGCTGCCCGACGACAGCAACGTCGAACTTTCGCTTGCCAACAGCGACAGCGTGCTGACTGTGAAGGCCGGCAAGTCGACCTTCCGCCTTGGCTGCCTGCCGACCGAAGATTTCCCCAAAATGAGCGCGGGCGAAAAATATCCCTATACCTTCTCGCTGCCTGCGGCCGATCTGCGCACGCTGATCGACCGCACGCGCTTTGCGATTTCGACCGAGGAAACGCGCTATTACCTCAACGGTATCTACCTGCATCCTGCCGAAAACGACGGCGTTGCGGTACTGCGCGCGGTTGCAACCGACGGCCACCGTCTGGCGCGTTTTGAAATGCCGCTGCCCGAAGGCGCCAAAGACATGCCCGGCGTGATCATCCCGCGCAAGGCCATCAACGAAATCCGCAAGCTGATCGAAGAAGCCGGCGACGCCATCACCATCAGCGTGTCAGACAACAAGATGAAGTTCGCTTTCGATCACATCCACCTGACCACCAAGCTGATCGACGGCACCTTCCCCGATTACGAACGCGTGATCCCCAAAAACAACGACAAGGTACTTGAGATCAACCCCGTGCTGTTCGCGCGCGCGGTCGACCGCGTGTCGACCATCAGCAGCGAAAAAGCCCGTGCGATCAAGCTGACGCTCGGCGCGAAAACGCTGACGCTGTCGGCGAATTCGCCTGACAGCGGCTCGGCTTCGGAAGAAATCGAAATCATGTTCAACGCAGGCCCGATGGAAATCGGTTTTAACTCGGCATACCTGATGGACGTGGCCAAGCAGATCGAAGGCGAAGGTTGCCGCCTGACCCTGTCCGACCCTGCCTCGCCGACGCTGATCCAGGATGTCAGCGATACGTCATCGCTCTATGTTTTGATGCCGATGCGCGTATAAGCATGACAGCACATAAAAAAAGCGGGGAACTTTCCCCGCTTTTTTTTATGCCGTGTCCGTCAAGGATCAGAAGCGGAAGCCGTTGCCGGTGTGACGGTCGAATTCGACTTTTTTGGCCGGCAGTTGCGGATAGAGCGTTGCGTTTTCCATCGCGCCTTCTTCGTATGATTTGGCGAGGTCGACGATCAGCATTGCAGGTTGCGGACCGTTGGGTGATTTGTTTTCGTCCATCGTGACATTGACCAGCTTGACCGCGATGTTGAGATCGCGCGCTTTTTCGTGCAAAGCGATATAGCCCGGCAGTTCCTTGACGTCTTGCGGGCTGAATTCAAGGAAGGCCGTGTTGATCGGCAGACCCATGCGCAACAGCGTCGACAGGCCTTCGTGGTCGGTCAGCTGTTTGATCATGAACATATTGCGGGCATCGTCGCCGCCATTGCTTTCAACGCGTGCGGCCTGATTGAAGATGTCGCCGATCGAGCGGTTGATGATGAGTTCAAGTTTTTGCCCCAGCTCGGCAAAGATCTGGTCGAGCATGGCCAGTTGCGTCGTCTGACGGCGGCTGTCGTCCAGCGCGGGATTGATCAGGTTGCGCAACTTGTCGCCCAGCGGCTGGTTGGCCTTGGCAGGTTGGGGGGCTTGCGGGACAAGGTGGCGTTTATCGGCCAGTTTGTCGTTGTCATTCATGGCAAGTCTCCTTGTCTGGACCGCGCAGGCGCGCAGGGCGGCGTTTTTGAAAACAGGTGAACAGTCTATCCGAGGGGGTGGAGT
>JAEXMB010000068.1 GCA_023444705.1 Pseudomonadota bacterium
GTCGTCGCCGGCGATGTCGGCGGCGGCGGCGTCGACCTGTTTGAGGGCATTGGCGATGTCGGCGGGCGACAGGCCCTTTTGCGCCAGTTTCTGCGCGATGGCCTGCCGCGACAGGCCCTGGCGGCGCAGGCTTGAAACGCGGCCTTGCGCATATATCTCATCATTGAGCAATCCGGCCTGCTGGTAGCGGGCGATCATCTGGTCGAGCAGGGGCATGAAATCGTCCGGGTTCTGGCCATGATGGGCGCAGCCGCGGGTTATCTTGCGCGCAAGGATATTTCGCAGGTTCTGGCTGGAACTGGCATATCGTTGCAGGTAATAGAGCGCCGCATTTTCCAAATAGCGCGCGTCGATCTTGCGCGGGGCGCGCTTTTGACGCGGCCCGCCTGTCGGTGCTATACGTTTGCGGCGTTTTTCATCCATGATTTTTCTGCTAAAGTGTGGCTATGGCTATTCGTATCAAAAAAGACGGCACTGAACAATCCGGACTGGTCGACGATAACGTCATCCAGCCCTTTCGCCTTGAAAAATCCAATGTGCGCGGCCGCATGGTGCGCCTTGGCAGCGTGCTGGGCGACGTCATGGGCAAGCATGACTATCCGCCGCCGGTCACCTCGCTGCTGAGCGAGGCGATCAGCCTGTGCCTGCTGCTGTCGGCGATGCTGAAATACGACGGCATTTTCTCCCTGCAGATCAAGGGCGACGGCCCTGTGCGCCTGCTGGTGGCCGATGTGACCACACGCGGCGAGGTGCGTGCCTATGCCGGCTTTGACGAGGCAGCGGTGAAAAAAGCCGCCAAGCGCAAGCAGGACATCGACAATCATTACTACCATCTGCTTGGCAACAAGGGCTACATCGCCTTTACCGTCGATCAGGGCAGTGCCGAAAACCGCTATCAGGGGATCGTGGAGCTGAAAGGCTCGTCTATCGTCGATTCCGTATTGCATTACTTTACGCAGTCCGAGCAGATCAAAACCTCGTTCAAGCTCGCGGTGCATCCGCAGGACGGTCATTGGCGCGCGGGCGGCATCATGATCCAGCAAATGCCCGAGGAGGGTGGCAACACTACTGCCGACGCCGAGGTCAGTCTTGACGACTGGACGCGCGCGGCCATGTTGCTTGCGACCTGCACGGATGGCGAACTGCTGTCGCCTATCCTCAGCACCACCGATCTGCTCTACCGCCTGTTCAACGAAGACGGCGTGCGCGTCTACTCACCCACGCATGTGCGCTTTCAGTGCCGGTGCAGCAGTGAAAAAGTGGTCAACATCCTGCGCACTATCCCGCGCGGCGAGGTTGAGGAAATCTGCAAAAAGGACGGCCATGTCTCGCTGAAATGCGAGTTCTGCAGTCATGAATACATCTATAAACTGGAAGACCTTGATGCGGTCTATGCGGAGAAGAAAAATGAAAAAGAATAAATTCACCCTGCTGGCGGCGGTTGCTGCCGTTGCGCTGTCGGTATCGGTTGCAGCCTGCACGTCGGCTCCGCCGATGACGCTGACACAGCCCGACCTGACCTTTGCGCAGATGCAGGAAATCCCGCTGGCCGTCGCCAAGATCGAGATTTTCGACGAGTATAAATCCCCGATGGGCGGCAACAATATCGAGCATGAATTCGCAACGCCCCCTGCAGTTGCCGCGAAAAACCTGATCCAGAGCAAGCTGAAACCGGCAGGCGACCGCCAGATCCTGCGCGTTTTCATCGACGATGCGTCGGTGCGTGGTGAAAAGCTGCCTGTCCGCACGGATTTTCAGGGGTTCTTTACCCGCGAGGTGTCCGAGCGTTTTGTGGCGCGCGTGGCTTTGCGCTTTGAACTGGTCAACGAAGACGCGCCCGACATCGTCATTGGCCGCGCAAATGTAAGCAGCGACCGTACCAGCTCGCTGGTTGAAAACGCCTCTCTGGCGGACCGCGATGTGGTTTACACGGCGCTGACGGAGGCGCTGATGCGCGACCTGTACGAAGGTTTCAGCACCACTGTGCGCGGTAACTTCGGCATGCCGCGTTAAGCGTCTGTGGCGTCAACGGCGCCAGAAGCGCGGAGTCAGCACGACCAGCAGGGTGAAGAACTCAAGACGCCCTAAAATCATTGCAAACGACAGGATCGACAGCTCGAGGTCTTCGATGGTCGAGAAGTTTCCTGACGGGCCGATGATATTGCCAAGGCCGGGGCCGACATTGCTGACCGCGGTCAGCGCAGCTGTAAAGGCCGTTTCAAAATTCAGGCCGCAGACCTGCAACAACAAGCCGAAAAAGATCCAGCTGGCGATATAGATAAAGAAAAAGCCTGCGATGGCGGCCTGCAGGCCTATGTCGACGTTCTTGTGGTTGTAGCGCACCTGAAAGATGCCGTGGGGTGACATCAGGCGGTTGATCTGCTGCTGCATCATCTTCCACAGGATTTGCAGGCGGAAGATTTTCATGCCACCTGTGGTCGACCCCGAGCAACTGCCAAGAAAGGTCAGGAAAAACGCCATGCCGATGACGAAAGTCCCCCAGGCGGTGTAATCACCGCTGGCGAAACCTGTGGTGGTAATGAGTGTGACGACCATGAAGATGGAACGGCGCAACGCTTCGGAAAAATAGAACTGGCCATTGAACGTCATGTAGATTGTCAGCAAGGCGGCGCTCACGCCGATGATGCCAAAATAAGTGCGCACCTGGCTGTCATTGAACAGGGCTTTGGTTTCGCCGCGCACGAACTTGACGTAGAGCGGAAAGGGCAGGCCGCCCAGCAGCATAAAGATCAGGCAGATAGTTTCGATCTTCACGCTGTGGAAATAGCCGATGGAGGCGTCCTTGGTCGAAAAGCCGCCGGTGGAAATGGCCGACATCGCATGGTTGAGCGCGTCAAAAAGGCCCATCCCGGCAAAGTGCAGCATGACCGTGCAGGTGATGGTCAGCACGACATAGATCAGTAGAATGTAAAGCGCGATCTGCGTGGCGCTGGGCAGGACCTTGTCGACGTCGCCGAAAGATTGCGATTTGTAGATCTGCATCCCCGAAATTTGCAGCAGCGGCAAGATGGCCAGCGCGATAATCAGCACCCCGATACCGCCCATCCAGTGCAGGGTCGAGCGCCACAGCAACAAGCCCTGCGGCAAATGGTCGAGCCCCGTCAGCACGGTGGAACCCGTGGTGGTGATGCCCGAAACCGATTCAAATACCGCCGCAGCAAAACTGATATCAAGGCTTGAGAAATAAAAGGGCAGGGAGCCGAAAATCGCCAGCGTGAACCATGCCATGCAGGTCATCAGAAAGGTTTCGCGCAAGGTCAGGGTGAATTTCTTCTGCTGGGTTGAAAACAGCATGGCAAAGCCGAAGAAGGCGGTCACGATCTGCGCACCGGCGAACACGCGCCAGTCATCGTTGGCATTGGAAAAATCGACCAGCACGGGAAACAGCATCGCGGCGGAAAGAATAAGCAGCAGGATACCGTTGATGAAGAAGATCGGCTTGAAATTCATCTGGACTACCGTGAACTAGTTAAGTGAATGCCCGTGGCCTGGTGCGTCGAGCGAAAAGGCGGGAATGTCGATGGTCAGCAATTCGCCGTCGGGGTTTTCCATCGCGTAGCTGCCGGTCATGATGCCGCTTGGCGTGGGCAGGGGGGTGCCGCTGGTGTATTCAAAGCTGCCGCCGGGTTGCAACACGGGCTGTTCGCCTACCACGCCCGCGCCGCGCACTTCCTGCGTGCGGCCATAACCGTCGGTGATCTTCCAGTAACGCGTGCGCAACTGCACGGCGGTCTTGCCGTGGTTTTCAATGCGCACGTGATAGGCCCAGACAAAAAGGTTTTTGTCCGGCATGGATTCATGGTCGAGATAGGTGGGCTCGACCGTCACGGTGATGCCCGATGTCGTTGTGCTGTACATGTCTTTATCATACGCCCGCACCGCCAAAAGAAACAGGCCAAAAAGATGCATAAAAAGAAACCGGCCGGGGGATGCCCGGCCGGTTGTCTTTGTTTTGTCGTGTCGGTCAGACCGTTGCTTTATTCAAGCGTGATCTGCGCACGGCGGTTTGCCGGCTCGCGCACGTTGTCGGCGGTCTTGACCAGCAGGTCGTTCTCGCCGCGCGCTTCCACACGGATCAGGTTGGCGGCAACGCCGCGCGAGATCAGGCCTGCACGAACCGCTTCGGCACGGCGTACCGACAGCTTGTCGTTGTAGCGGGTGGGGCCGGACGTATCGGTGTGGCCGACGATGACGATGCCGCGCAGGTCCTGGCGGGCATTGACCTCTTGCGCAACGGCGTCAAGAACGTCGTTGGCGCCCGAGGTGATGTCATGGCGATCCCAGTCAAAGAAGACGATGAACATCGCCTGCTCTACAGGAACGGTGCCGGTGTCGGGAACAGCCGCAACGGGCGGCATGAAGGTTTCAGGTGCGGGGGCGGCGGGTTTGCGCTCGCCAACCAGTGCCTGCAGTTCGCGCAGGGCGTTCTTGAACTGGCCTTTGCAGGGAACGTCGGCGTTCCAGCGTTCTTCCTGCTGTTCAGCCCAGCAGTCAAAGCGCGCTTGCGCAACGGCTGCTTTATCCGGTGCGATTTCGCGGCCGCCAGCTTCGAGCGCGTCGACCAGTGCGATGCGGTCAGCCGTCATCTCGATCAGGTTGGCGTCAGACAGATCCCAGTCATCAAGCGTTTCGGGCATCACGGTGATGCCGCTGGCCGCTGCCAGGCCTTTGCGGGCGAAGTGCAGGGCATCAGCGTAATCAAGCGTCTTTTCCTGCTCGTTGTTCGCATAGGCGCGATATTCCATCGCCAGGTTCTTGGTGAAGGGCGAGCCGCTGGCCTGTGCCTTGTTCAGCGCATCAACGGTGGCGTTGCTGCTGGCGCCCGTGCAGGCCGCCAACAAGAGAATACCGGCCACGGCAAACATTCTTTTGACCAGATGCATTTAAGAAATCTCCTTCACGAGGGAACAGGCAAGAGGTGGCAATTTGAAAACAGAGAGCAAGCCGCAGAACGCGACTCACATGCTCTGACTTGTAGCACTTTTTAAGTAGTATCAAAAGGTTATTAATATAATCTTCCATGCCTTTATGCCGTTGCGCTGCTTGGCATAAGGGGGCTAGGCAAGCGGGCGCAGCTTGCGCTATACACACGCAGGCAAGCGGGTGTAGCTCAGTGGTAGAGCGTTTGCTTCCCAAGCAAAATGTCGCGAGTTCAATCCTCGTCGCCCGCTCCATTTTTTATCAAGTTGCTGTATTTAAAAGATAAAGAGCAAAATTCGCCTTTCGGTGTTAAGAAAAATCTTGACTTCAAGGGGCTGTTTTTATTACCTTTCGACGCACAATTGTTGCGGGCCGCATTGCGCCCCTGTCTCAGCACATAATAATAACAATCAAAAACAAGGAGATAGAATGTCTATCGAAAACACCCTTAACGGCATGAAAATTCTGATTCTGGTATCGAACGGCGTGGATGAAGGCTCGATGTCCAACGTTCAGCGCGAGTTGCTGAAAACCGGCGCCGCCATCAAGACAGTCGGCATTGAATCCGGCCTCGTCAACAGCTGGAACAACAATGCCTGGGGCCTGTATTTCCCGGTAGACCAGACCATGAGCGTGACGCTGGGTTCGGATTTCGATGCACTGGTGGTTCCCTCGGGCAGCCGCAGCGTGCAGAAACTGTCGGCCAGCGCCCATAGCGAGCGCATCATCGCAAGCTTCGTCGAAGCGGGCAAACCGATGGCATTCGTTGGTGACGCCGTCGAACTGCTGGCGAAAATCGGTCTGGCCACCGGCTGGAACGTGGCTGGCCCCGAAGGTGTGCGCGATGCGATGACCGCCGCCGGCGCGACATGGGAAGGTACCGGTTCGACCGTTCACAACATCCTGCTGACGGGCGAGGCGGCTGATCAGGTTGCCTTCGTCAGCGACATCGTCGCCCACTTCCAGGACAAAACCGAAATGAAGGCGGCAGCGTAATCATGAAAGCCGAGATCGAAACAGCAGTCGAGGAGATCAGAAACTCCATCGGACTGCTGAGGAGGCATCTTTGACTGGGATCGTGCAAACCATCGCCTGTCAGAGCTGAACGCCCTTTCCGAAGACCCCAAGCTGTGGGACAACCCCGACCGCGCGCAAAAGATCATGCGCGAGCGCACCCGCCTTGATGGGCAGATTTCGGGTGTCCGCAAGCTTGAAACGGACCTCAGCGATCAGATCGAACTGATCGAAATGGCCGAAGCCGAAAACGACAACGACCTGGTCGCCGAGGCTGAAAGCGCTTTGCTGGCGCTTAAAAACGACGTGCGCGCGCGAGAGATGGAAAGCCTGCTGTCGGGCGAGCTTGACGGCAACGACTGCTATCTGCAGGTTAACGCCGGTGCCGGCGGCACCGAGGCGCAGGACTGGGGCGGCATGATCGCGCGCATGTACATGCGCTGGGCGGAACAGCACGACTACAAAATCACCATCATGGACAAGCAGGAAGGCGAGGTTGCGGGCATCAAGTCGGTGATCTTTGAAATCCGCGGCGAAAACGCCTATGGCTGGCTGAAATCGGAAAGCGGCGTGCATCGTCTGGTGCGTATCTCGCCCTATGACTCAAACGCCCGTCGCCATACCAGCTTCTGCTCGGTTTCGGTCACGCCAGTGATCGACGACGATATCGAGATCAAGATCGAGGACAAAGACCTGCGCGTCGACGTCTTCCGCGCCCAAGGTGCGGGCGGCCAGCACGTCAACAAGACGGAATCCGCCGTGCGCTTCACCCACTTGCCCACGGGTATCGTGGTGGCCTGCCAATCCGAGCGTTCGCAGATCCAGAACCGCGAACACGCGATGAAGCTGCTCAAAGCCAAGCTGTATGACCGCGAGTTGCAGATCCGCGACGCAGAAAAGCAGGCGCGCGAGGATGCCAAGACCGATATCGGCTGGGGCCACCAGATCCGCTCCTACGTCTTGCATCCCTACCAGATGATCAAGGACCTGCGCACAGGCGAGCAGACATCCGACAGCCAGGGCGTGCTGGACGGTGACCTCGACCCGTTCCTGCAGGCCAGCCTGTCGTCCAAGCTGGGCGGCGAGGGCGGGGCGCCAAAGGTCGCTTACGAGGACATCGATTAACGATTACCCCCGGCCTTGGCGCCGGGGGTTTTGTTTTATCCATAAAAATCAAAAACAGAGCAAAAACTTCTGGTAAAAGTTTCCGAAATCCCTATCATGGTCGCCAGTCATTTTTGCGCTTAACGTTTTGATTCTACTTGATCGGAGGCTTCCATGCGCCGTCTGTCCCTGACCGCCGCTGCCATCGTTTCAACCGCCGTCCTGCTGACGACCACTTCGGTACTGGCCATCGCGCCGGCCAAGGTCAACATGGGCACGCTCAAGCCGCAAGGTTCGTGGAAGGTCGGGACCGTCGATCAGGGGGCCGAACGCTATTGCGCGATGGTCGGCACCTACAACAACAACGTCGTCGCCGCCTTTGCGCGCAACCCGCAGGGACTGGGTTCGCTGGCGCTTGATTTCGGCGACGCGCTGTTCACCCCGGGCAAATCCTACGACGTCAGCCTGACGGCAGAGGGCATGGGCGCGCGCAGCTTCAAGGGCCGTGCGTCAACCGAACGCTCGCTGGTTGTCCAGATCGGACAGGACGGCAGCTTCTACGACGCGCTGTCGAAAAACGGCACGCTGGGCGTGGACATGTCATCGGCCACGCTGCGCCTTGACCTGCCCAAATTTTCCGCCAGCCACAAAGACCTTGTCGCCTGCGCAGGACAACTGTCGACGGATGAGCAAACCGCCGAGCCCAAGCAACGCACCGCCGAACTGCCGATCGACCGCGAACTGGCGGAGCTGAGTCAGGCACGCACCACGCTGGCCGCCGCCAGCACCAAGGCCGACGACATCCAAAAGAACATCGAAACCAAGGCCAGTAGCCTCGACGCACTCGAAGCCCAGCTTGAAGCTGAGGCACGCGCCGAAATCGAAAGCAGCAAGACCAAGATCGCCGCACTCGACAGCAAGCAAAGCGATGTGCGCGAAAAACTGGCCGCCAAAGGCGTGTCGTCTGACCGCGCACTTGACCTGAGCATGGTCGAACCCGCCGCAGGCGTGCCTGATCTGCCTGTTCCGGCCCCCACGACCAATCTCAGCCCGGGGCGCAAGCTGCTGGCCGCCATCGGCGGCAAGGGCGACCTTGACGTGCCGCCGTCTACCGGCAGTTCGTCGCGTGATATCGAAGCGCGCGAGCTCGGCCTTGCCGACGCCAACCGTGCAGCCGCTGAAACCGCCAAGGCGCTTGAGCTGAAAAACGAAATCGCCGCGATCGAGGCCGAAAAGAACGCCGCCGCGCAAAAAACGCTGGCCGCATTCGACAGCCGCCAGAGCGAACTTGACGCCCAAGGCGCCAAGCTGGCCGAAAAGCGCGACAATACGCTGGCCAAACTGTCTGCCGCCGCCGCTGCTGAGGACAACAGCAAGAAACTGCGCGCCGACGTCATCGCGCAACAAGCCAAGATCGCCGAAGTCAGCGAGACTAAGCAAAAGCAGGTGCAGGAACTGCCGCGCCAGCTCGCCGCCACCAACAGCGAATTTGAAAGCCGCATCGCCGCACTTGAAGCCGAACGCAACCAGCTGCGCGATCAGGTCAATTCGGTCGTTGCCGAAAACGAGCGCCTGAAACAGTCGCAAGGTCAGGGCAAGCCCGAAGACCGCCTTGAAATCGCGCAGCTCAAAAAACAGCTGCTCGACATGGAAACGCAGCGTCAGGCCGAACTGGCCCGTGCATCGGCAGCGCAAAAAGAACTCGACGACGCGCGCCAGCAGATCGCAGGCCTTCGTCAGGGCAGCCAGGATGAAATGGCGCGCCTTGCGAACCTGCAACGCACACTGGAGAGCGAGCGCGCGCAACTGTCGTCCGAGCGCAGCGCCATCGCGGCGGAGCGTACTGCCATCGCCGCCAACGTCAGTGCGGCTGCGGGCAAAGAACGCGCCGACATTGAAAACCTGCGCAAGGCGCTTGAAAAGAAGCAAGCTGAACTGGAAAGCGTTGCGATCGAGCAGGGAGCCGAAGCCACCCGCCTGCAACAGGAAAAAGACAGCCTCGAGCTTGCCAAAGCCGCAGTGGAAAAAGACAAATCGTCTGCCGCTGTGCTGGCCTCGTCGCAAAAGCTGGTCGAAACCGAGCGTGCCGAGCTGAACAGCCTGCGCGAGCGCATCAAGACCCTTGAAACGGATCTGGTCAAAGCGCGCGAGCAAGCGGCTGTCGCCAGCGCCGCCGTTGCCGCTGCGCCCAAGCCAGTGGCTGATACGATGGCTCAGGCCGAAAAGGCCGAACTGTCGCGCCTGAAGGATGAAAACGCCAGCCTGCGCCAGCGTCTGGCCAGCATGCTGTCGGGCGAAAGCCGCGAGAAAACCGCGCAAGCCGACACGCAACCCCAAGCGCCTGTTGCGCCCGTTGCCGTGACCGCTGAGGTCAAGGCAGATGCGGCCCCCGCAACCGCCGCCGTTGACGTCAAAGCGCAGGAACCTGTTGCCGAAGCCAAGGCCGCTACACCCGTAGAAGTCGCACAACAGCAAGACGCGCCTGTCGACATCAAGCCCGCCACCTCGGCAACCGGCGGATCGCCCGTGCTGGCCAGCCTGTTTGGCAAGCGCGCACCTGTGGCCGTGCCGGTTGAACAAAAACCGGTCGCGCAAAACGACATCGAGTGGAAAACGCCAGCTGTCGAAAAACAGAAAACCGCATCGTTGAGCGCGCAGGAACTCAACGCCGCCGAACCCGCAGCGGGCGAACCTGAACTGTCGCCGCTGCCGGGCAATGACAAGCATATGCCCGCCGTGCCTGCCGTAAAAGTAGAGCAGGAAGCCGTTGCACCGGTGGCATCCGCCAGCGTTACCGTGCGCGAAGAAGACACGCCTGAAGTCGCCGTTGCCGAACAGGCGCAAGTCACCGAAAAAACGGTGAAGACGACCACAGTCGAAAAAGTCGCGGCGGTTCCTGCAAGCGACGCTGAACTTGAAATCGCGCGTATGGCGCCGATCACCGCAAGCGTGCCGCTCAACCAGACCACGCGCGACGTGCCGGTACAAAAAGTCACCATGCGCCGCGAAAAGCCGCAAACGCAGGAAGATGCCGCACAAGACAAGGGTGTCTTTGGCATTTTCGGCCGCGCGCTTGGGTATAACGCCGCCAGCGAACACGCCAAGGCCGCGCAGCAGGTCGAAGCAGGCCAGCGCATGGCCGCGGCTGAACCGCAAATTCCGCAGGATGCCATCATCCGCGTGACCCGCCCAAGCGAACCTGTCGCGCAACCGCAGGCAAGTGCAGGCAGCGAGATCACCACTGCGGACGGCAACCGTGCGGCGGCTTTCCTTGACAACATTATGGCGTTCCACCGTCCTGACGGGTCCGATGCGACCGGTCCGGCTCTGGCATCGCGCACGCGCAATTTCGCGGTTGAAAAGCCTGCGGCGGACCTTAGCCACCTCAACGCGATTGAAACCGCCGCGGGTGGTCCTGCCATTGCTTCTGCCGTTGCGCCTGCTGCCCAGCAACAGCCGGTTGCCGCACGCGTGGCGCCTGCGGGCGCGTCTGCCGTCGCGCTTGACCAGGTGCTACGCCAGGCAGGTCTTGGCAATGTGACCATCGTCACCAGCCCGACTGGTGTTGCGCAATGGAGTACGGGCGCGCTGAATGGTATGTATGAAAGCCAGCCGTCGCATGGCAGTTTTGACCAGCAGGTCGACACCTATCTGGCGCGCTATCAGGACGATTGCCCCGGCAAGCTGCAGGTGAGCAAAGGCGGCGTTCAGCAATCGCCGGCGGGCAGTGTGCGCGCCGTCGACATTTCTTGCAGCATGCCTGACAACAGCTATGCGACCTCGATCGTCTTTGCGCAGACGCAGGGTGGTTTTGCGGCCCTGTTGCATGCGGGCCAGACCGCCGCGCGCGGCGAGGTTAAGCAGGTGGGCGAGCGTATCGCCGGTGTTTTGCGCACGGCATCGGGTGTGAGCGTTGCACAAACCGCGCCGCGTGTCGTTCCGGCGTCGTTTGCGCAACAACCCGTTGCGGCGCAACCGGCCGAGCGTCCGCGCTTCCGTATCGAAATACAGGCGCCGTCAGTTGCCCCCGAGGCTGTTTATGATCTGCCGACCACCATCGTCGAATAAGCGATTGACGGGTCTTTTCCCGCTTGCCGGTTGCAGTCTTTTGGCTGCAGCCGGTTGGCTTTTTCTGGTGATGGCGGTGGTGTCTCCGGCGGCGGCGCAGGGGCTTAGCTTTTCCGCCAAGGTGCTGACACCCGCCCATTGGATGGTGGCGCCGATCGAGCGCAAGGAAGACGACGGGCGCATGTTCTGCTCGTCAAAGGCGGGATACGGCACGGCGCTGTCTTTTGTCTTTGCCCGTGACAGCGGCGGCGGGCAGTCGCTGGCATTTGAATTCCCCGACAAGCTGTTTTCCGCAGGTGCCACGGTGCCAGTATTGCTGGCAGTGGGGGAATTGCAATACCCTCTCAACGCGCTGGCCGCGACAAACCGCATTCTGTTGATCGGCATCGCGCGCAACGGCGATATCGAACAGGCGATGGCGCTCAACAAGCCCATGCATCTGCAATTCGCGCAAAAGCAATACATGATGTCGCTGGCGGGATTTTCAACAGCATTGCGGCAGGTTGATGCCTGCCTGGCGGCCCTTGGCAGAGGCGAGGATTTCGCACCCGCCAAGGTCGAGGCTGATAGCTCGCGCGAGCAGTTCCAGACTATCACGCCCGCCATCAAGCGCGACATCACGCGCGTGCGCAACGTGACGCAACAGGAAATCGACAGCTTTAATCCCGCTGTCGCGGCACAAACCGCCGTGCTGCAGGATGAAATCCGCCGACTGCGCCGCGAAAACCAGCAATTGCTGATCGAAAAGCAGGCCGCTGAAAGCCAGCTGCTGGCGGTCACTGTCGACACGGCGGCGGGCGACGTACCCGTTGAAACTGCCGCCCCAGTGGCCGAAATGCCGGCAGTGCAGCCCTACATCATGCGCGCGGACAAGCAATTGCAATGGCCGCCGTCAAAGGCTTTCGGTGATATCGTCGCCACCTATATGACGACCGAGGCCGCACGCTGCCCCGCCGATTTCGCCCAGACGCCGGGCGCGCAGTACAAGCAGGACGACGGCACGCCGGTGCAGGAGATCGAAACGGCATGCCTTGGCATTCCCAAGCGCGCCGGCGATGATCTGCCGGGCGATTATGCGGGGGCTTTGCTGTTTGTCGGGCGCAAGGGCAAGATCGACGTCATCGTGCATCAGGGGCCGGCGGGGATGATCGAGCAGGCGTTGCAATCGCGCGCCGAGGCTTTGCGCGCGCTGGGCATCGAAAAACCTTAAATCACAGAGATCAGCTGATCCGCAGGCGGTAATAGCGGTTGCAGGCGTCCATCAGTGCATCGCGCAGTTCTTTGCCGACCGCGCCGCCGTCGCCGGTCATGCTGCGGTTGATGATGGCGCGGATCGTCAGCAGGTGGACGTGTACGATCGACAGCGCGTTCCTGTCGGCCTTTTCCGCCGTTTCAAGGAAGTTGACCAGAATATTGCAGATCTCGCTGAGCAGATTGTACTTGAACATGCCGCTTTGCGCCTTGAGCTGCATGGCGGGGTGGATCATCGCCTCAATCGCATCGGTGCCCGCACGGCTGCCGTCCTGCGCGGCATTATAGGCCTGTTGCAGGGTATCGATAATGGCGCGCGCCTGCGGGCGGAAGTCGATGGCGCTGGCGTTGATTTCAAGCGCGGTTTGCGCCTTGCGCACGACCTGCGCGTCAAGGCCGCCGTTGCCCACGGCTTCCTTGATCTTGTTGGGCGGACGGATGATTTCCGCTTCTTGCATGGTTACTTCTGTCATGTGTGTGCTTATTGCTCCGCCGCGGGCTTGCGACCCATCATCATTTCGCGTGCTTTATCAGAGGCAAGGCGCGGTTTGTTGCGATCCTGGTTTTCCGCGCGGCGCTCGGGCCCCTTGTAATCGCCGTCTTTCTTGCGGCGGCGGTCAGGACCAAAGTAGCTGTCGGCGCGCACAAAATCGCGCGGCGCTTCAATTAGCTGTTCAATACGCTGGTATAACGCGTTGGCAGTAAAAGGTTTTACGAGGAATTCGGTAATCCCGGAGTCACGCGCGGCGATCACGCGGCGCTTCTGGCTGTAGCCAGTCATCAGGACAATGGGAACGAAGGGGTTGGGGGATTCTGCGGAGCGGCGGATCTTTTTGGTGAGTTCCATGCCATTGTTGGGTTCATCGAGCCAGTCGATGATGACCAGATCGGGGTTCAGGCGGCACAGGCGCGCAAACCCCTCGTCGTAGCCGAAGGCGGAATAAATCTGGTTTACCCCGAATGTTTGCAAAACGGCCTTGGTCAGGTCGAACATCGGCTTGGAGCTTTCGACCACCAGTACCGTGATATTTTTAAATTGATAGGGCATTTTGCCGCATGTCCAACGTGCTTAAAAAAACTGCTTCCCTAGTTTGTATGCCTATGGGGGTGAATATCAAGTTAAATCATAGGCTCTTTAATATTATAGCGCTCTTGTGCTAAAAGTGGTCAAATAGCAACAAAGGGTGAACATCCCCCGCAACAGGTGACGCATGGCAGGCCATTCACAGTTCAAGAACATCATGCACCGCAAGGGTGCGCAGGACAAAAAAAAGGCCAAATTATTCAATAAATTGGCCCGCGAGATCACGGTCGCCGCCAAGTCCGGCCAGCCCGACCCCGACGCTAATCCGCGCTTACGTAACGCTATCGCGGCGGCGCGCGAAGCCAATATGCCGAACAACCGTATTAAAAGCGCGCTGGATTCCGCCAATCCCAACAGCGGCGATGCGTCCAATTATGACGAGGTGCGCTACGAAGGTTATGGCCCCGGCGGCGTGGCCGTGATTGTCGAAGCGCTGACCGACAACCGCAACCGTACGGCGGCAGAGGTGCGCTCGGCCTTCACCAAGAACGGCGGCGCGCTTGGCGAAAGCAATTCGGTCAGCTTTCTGTTCGCGCGCGTGGGGCAGATCGTGTTTCCCGCCAGCGTCGCAAGTGGCGAGGCGATGTTCGAAGCCGCAGTCGAAGCCGGTGCCGACAACGTTGACACCACCGCTGACGGGCATGAGGTGACGACCGCGCCTGAGGATTTCATCGCCGTCAAGGAAGCGCTCGAGACGAAATTCGGCGCGCCGCTTGAAGGTGCCGCGATCGTCTGGAAGCCCGTCACCACCAGCAAGCTCGATCAGGAACAGGCGCAGGAGCTGTTTGACCTCATCGAGGCGCTTGAAGACAGCGACGACGTGCAAAAGGTCTTTTCGAATTTCGAAGTCGACGAAAGCGTGATGGAGAAACTGCTGGCATCATGAGCATCAGCCTGCGCCATCTTGAACAAGGCCTGAAAGCGGCATGGAGCGCCGCAACGTCCTATGACGCGCGTAACTGGTCGCGCGACAACGCGGCTTACGGCCAGTGTGCGGTGACCGCCTGCGTGGTGCAGGACTATCTGGGTGGCGAGATCGTCTGGGCCGAAGCCGTTTTGCCCGATGGCGAAAAGGTATCGCACTTCTTCAACTGCCTCAACGGTGTCGAGGTTGATTTGACGCGCGGGCAGTTTCCGGCGGGTACGGTGATTGCGGCGGGGGTGGACTATCCCCATGCGCAATCGTCGCGCGCGCATATTCTGGCCTATCCCGATACGGTCAGGCGCTATGAAACGCTCAAACACAACACGGCACGTGCGCTAAAGGGGATGGCATGAGAATACTGGGGATTGATCCGGGCTTGCAGCGCACCGGCTGGGGCGTGATCGACGTGGAGGGTAACCGCCTGAGCCATGTGGCGCACGGCGTCATCAAGACCGTATCAAGTGAAAGCCTGGCCGAGCGCCTGCGCACGATTTTTGACGAACTCGACCGCCTGATCGTGCTGTGGAAGCCGCTGGCTGCGGCGGTCGAGGAAACCTTCATGAATAACAATCCGGCCTCCGCGCTCAAGCTCGGGCAGGCGCGTGGTGCGGCCATGCTGGCGCCCGCCTGTGCCGGACTGCGCGTGGGTGAATATCCCGCAACGCTCATCAAAAAATCGGTGGTGGGTGCGGGGCATGCCGACAAGGCGCAGATGCAGGCAATGATCAAGATTTTGCTGCCGGGGGTGGAGGCATCGTCTGACGCCGCCGACGCGCTGGCCGTGGCGATCTGTCATGCCCATCATGATGCTACCCGCGCCAAACTGGGCGGTGTGATGAGCGGGGGTGTGCGATGATCGCAAAATTGACCGGCATCATCGACAGCATGGCCGAGCAAACCGTTATCATCGATGTCAACGGCGTGGGCTATCTGGTGTTTGCGTCAGGGCGCACGCTGTCGCGTATTGGCACGCGCGGCGCCAACGTCAGCCTGCTGATCGAAACCATCGTACGCGAAGATGCTTTTATGCTTTATGGCTTTGCCGATGCGGCGGAAAAAGAGTGGTTTCAGATACTCTGCACCGTGCAGGGCGTGGGTGCGAAAGTGGCGCTGGCGATCCTTTCCGCCGTGCCGCCTGAACAATTGCCGATGGTGATTGCCGCGCAGGACAAAGCGGCCTTGCGCCGTGCGGAAGGTGTGGGCGACAAACTCGCTGTGCGTATCGTCACCGAGCTTAAGGACAAGGCCGGCAAGATGGCGCTGGGTGCCGCAGCCACGCAAGTGGCGGCCTCTGCCACCAAAGGCAAGGCGGGCGGCGTTGCGGTCGACCTGCCGCGCACCGCCAGCAATGACGCTGTATCGGCGCTCATCAATCTCGGCTATGGCCGGGCCGAGGCGTTCAGCGCCGTGGCGAAAGTGATTGCGACCAAGGGCGAAGACACGCCGCTGGCTGACCTGATCCGTGAAGGCTTGAAGGAGTTGAGCGCATGACCGTAGAACAACTCCGCGAAGTTTCGCCGCAACGACAGGAAGGGCAGGAACGTGATGAACTCAGCATCCGCCCGCTCAGCCTTGACGATTTCACGGGCCAGAAGAAAGCGCGCGAGAATCTGAAGGTCTTTATCGCCGCCGCCAAGTCGCGCGGTGAAGCCCTCGACCACGTGTTGCTGTTCGGCCCGCCCGGCCTTGGCAAGACGACGCTGGCGCAGATCGTCGCGCGGGAAATGGGCGTGGGCTTTCGCGCCACCTCCGGCCCTGTGATTTCAAAGGCGGGCGACCTTGCCGCGATTTTGACCAATCTGCAGCCGCACGATGTTTTGTTCATCGATGAAATTCACCGCCTGAACGCGGCGGTCGAGGAAATCCTCTATCCCGCGATGGAAGACGGCCATCTTGATCTTATTATCGGCGAGGGGCCTGCCGCGCGCTCGGTGCGCATCGACCTGCCGCCGTTTACGCTGGTGGCGGCAACCACGCGCTCGGGCCTCATCACGCGTCCCCTGCGCGAGCGTTTTGGCATTCCGCTGCGTCTTGAATTCTATACGCCCGAGGAACTGACCGGCATCGTCGCGCGCGCCGCCGGCATTATCGGCATGAACCTAACGAAAGAAGGCGCGTTTGAAATTGCACGCCGTTCGCGCGGCACGCCGCGCATCGCGGGCCGTCTGACGCGCCGCGTGCGCGACTTCGCCGCTGTGGAAAGCGCGACGACGGTGGATGCCAAGGTTGCCGACAAGGCGCTCAGCCGTCTTGAAGTCGACGCCACCGGCCTTGACAGTATGGACCGCCGCTATATGTCGTGCATCGTCGACAATTACAACGGCGGGCCGGTGGGGATTGAAACCATCGCCGCCGCGCTGTCGGAGCAACGCGACGTGCTGGAGGAGGTGGTGGAACCCTACCTGCTGCAATGCGGTTTGATCGTGCGCACGCCGCGCGGGCGCATGGTGTCGGACAGCGGCTATAAATACATGGGCCTGAAACCGCCCGCCAACGCCAGGGACCGCCAGATGGTGCTGGAAATCGATACCCCCGGAGAAACCGATGTCTGAACCGCTGTCCGTCGTCCATGAATTGCCGGTACGGGTATACTACGAAGATACCGACGCGGGCGGCATCGTCTATCACGCCAGCTATATCCGCTTTGCCGAGCGGGGCCGCACCGAGATGTTGCGCGACAACGGCATCGTCCATGCCGATATGTTCAAGCAGACGGGGGTGGGCTTTGCCGTGGCCGCCATCAAGGCCGAATACCGCCAGCCCGCGCGTCTGGATGACCTTTTAACCGTGCGCAGCTGGATCAGCCGTATCGGCGGGGCCAGCATGGATATGGCCCAGCATATTTACAGAAAACAGGACCTGATCGCCGAACTGACCGTCACGCTGGTCTGCATTGATCAGAACCTGAAAGCTGTTAGATTACCTCCAGAGATCCGCGCACTGGCTGGTGCGGGGGCCTGAAACAATAAAAATAACAAAGCATTAGCGAAGTCACGGAGAAGACGCACATGGACGCATCCACCACCATTCAGGCCACGCAACTGGCCGGATCGGTCGCACATCATGACATGTCGATGTGGGGGCTGTTCCTTCAGGCGGATTTGATTGTCAAATCCGTGATGCTGATGCTGGTCGGCGCATCAGTATGGAGCTGGGCGATCATCTTCGACAAATGGTTCACCTTCAAGGCAGTCGACATCAAGTCGACGAAATTTGAAAACGCTTTCTGGTCGGGCGAGCCGCTGGAAAAACTGTTCAAGCGCGTGTCGGCGAAACCAAGCGATCCGATGGCGCGCACCTTCTGTGCAGGCATGAACGAATGGAAGCTGACGCTCGAGCAGAACAGCGAGCTTGACGACGACCTGCGCGCAGGCCTGCAACAGCGCATCGACCGCGCGATGGCGACGTCGATCAACCGCGAGATCAGCGTACTGGAGCGCTACATGACTTTCCTTGCCACTGTCGGTTCGACCGCGCCGTTCATCGGCCTGTTCGGTACAGTCTGGGGGATCATGAACAGCTTTACCGCCATCGCGGGTTCGCAGCAGACCAGCCTTGCCGTCGTCGCTCCCGGTATTGCCGAAGCGCTGTTCGCAACCGCTGTTGGCCTTGTCGCCGCTATCCCTGCGGTCGTCGCCTTCAACAAATTCAACACCGATCTGGGGCGCTATCAGGACCGTCTTGACGCGTTCTCGGCCGAGTTCAGCGCCATCCTTGGCCGCCACCTCGAACAACAGGGGCGCGGCTGATGGGCGCAAAGCTCGCAGGCCGCACGCGCGGCCGCCGCTCACGGGCGGTGATGGCTGATATCAACGTCACGCCGATGGTTGACGTCATGCTGGTGCTGCTGATCATCTTCATGGTGACGGCGCCGATGCTGACGGCGGGCGTGCAGGTCGACCTGCCCAAGGCCGAGGCCAAGGCGATCAGCCAGAACGACAACGCGCCGCTGGAAGTCGGAATCGACAAGCGCGGCGACATGTACGTCGGCGAGACCAAAGTCGACCAGTCCAAGATGCAATCGATGCTGACCGCCATCGCCGCCGAGGCACCCGACCGCCGCGTCTACATCCGCGCCGATCAGGCGCTTGACTACGGCAAGGTGATGCAGGTCATGGCCATCGTCAGCGGATCGGGCTTTACCAAGATCGCGCTGATCAGCGAACCGAAAAAATAAAAGTGAACTTTGTCCGTGGCCCGCGCGTTAGGGCAGGCGGGCAGAGAGCGGGAAGATGAACAAGAAATCCATCTGGATATCAGTCGGCTTTCACGTTGCCCTTGTGATCATCGGCACGATCAGCTTTCCGTGGCTGAAGCGCGACTTTGAAATTCCACCGCCGATTTCGATCGAACTGGCGGAAATCGCGCCGATCACACAGACGACCAAGGTGGCGCAGCAACCCGCGCCCAAAAAGGAAGAACCGAAGGAGGCCGCACCCAAGCCGCCGCCGGCAGCCAAGAATACCGCCAACGAGGCCCAAGTGCCCGTGAAGAAGGAGCCCGAGCCTAAAAAGGACGAGCCCAAGAAAAAAGACACCGTGCTGGTCGACGACGCCGCAC
>JAEXMB010000074.1 GCA_023444705.1 Pseudomonadota bacterium
GGGTGATAGCGTTCCAGCGACAGGCCGCGGTAGATGACGCTGATCTTCTCGGCGGCGGTGTCGTAGTTGCGGCGCAGGTATTCGGCCAGATATTTCGATACCGCCATGACGCGGCTGCCGGACGCAATGGCAGCGTTGTAGCGGCGCTTGAGGCTGTTGCCGATTTTATGCGCGGAATGGCAACTGGTGACAAAGGCCGCGGGCGTGCCCTCGACCGCGCGTTTGGCGATCCAGGCGGGCACGCGGCTGGCCGCATGCACGACGTCAACTTTGTGATCCACGATCAGCTTGCGCAGCTTGCGGCTGGTCAGCCACATGGTGACGGGGTTCTTGGCATGCACGGGCAGTTCGATATGCGTGCCGCCCGCACGGGTAATTTCATAGACGCGCGGCCCGCCGTTTGACACCACGATCGATTTCATGCCCGCCTTGGCAAGGCCCGCGTTGAGGTCGATGGTCCCCTGCTCGACCCCGCCTGAAATCAGGCTCGGAAGGATTTGCATGACAACCGTGCCGGCAGGCAGGGTTGCGGGGGATTGTGCGCTTTGGGTCTGATCTTGTGTCATGTGCATGGTTTTACGCCGAAAAACGCCATTTTTCCAGTATCTTTTCGCATTGCGGGGCCCCTTGCGCCTTGACTCCACGGGCCAAGAGAACGACACTCGGCCTAGCGCCCTTTTGGCGCAATTCCAACCGTTTACCAGAGATTTTTGACCATGTCGCAGGCCAGCGCCCTTACGTCCAACCGCCACCCGTCCGCCGAAATCACCGTCCGCCTGCCCGATGGCAAGACGATGACCTTGCCGACCCCCGCCACCGGCGGCGACGTTGCGGCGAAAATCGGCGCAGGCCTGGCCAAGGCGGCCCTTGCGGTGAAGCTTAACGGCGTGCAGCTCGACCTCAGCCGTGAATTGTACGAAGACGGCGACATCGAAATCATCACCCGCAAATCGCCCGAGGCGCTCGAGCTGATCCGCCACGACTGCGCCCACGTGCTGGCCGAGGCGGTGCAAACCCTGTTCCCCGGCACGCAGGTCACCATCGGCCCCAACATCGACAACGGCTTTTTCTACGACTTCGCGCGCAACCAGCCTTTCACGCCCGACGATTTCGAGGCTATCGAGAACAAGATGCGCGAGATCATCAAGCGCGACGCCAAGTTCGAACGCGTGGTCTGGCCGCGCGACAAGGCCATCGAGCATTTCAAATCGATCGGCGAGAACTACAAGGCCGAGATTATTCAGGACCTGCCGGAAGACCAGACCATCACCGTCTACAAGCAAGGCGAGTGGCAGGACCTCTGCCGTGGCCCGCACATGCCATCGACCAGCCATGTCGGCACTGCCTTCAAATTGATGAAGGTCGCAGGCGCCTACTGGCGCGGTGACAGCAATAACGCAATGCTGACGCGCATTTACGGCACTGCCTGGCGCGACCAGAAAGAGCTGGACGCGTATCTGCACCAGCTGGAAGAAGCCGAAAAGCGCGACCACCGCAAGATCGGCCGCGAGATGGATTTGTTCCACGTGCAGGAAGAAGCCGTGGGCAGCGTGTTCTGGCACGACAAGGGCTGGACGATCTATCGTTCGCTGAAAAACTACATCCGCCGCCGCATCGAAAAAGCGGGCTACAAGGAAGTACGCACGCCGCAGCTTTTTGACAGCAGCCTGTTCAAGGCGTCGGGCCACTGGGACATGTACGGCGACATGATGTTCAAGGTACGAGACACCCACGGCGACGGCGAAAAGATGCTGGGCATCAAGCCGATGAACTGCCCAGCGCACGTGCAGATCTTCAATCAGGGTCTCAAGTCCTACCGCGACCTGCCCATCCGTATGGCCGAATTCGGCTGCTGCCACAGAAACGAGCCGTCGGGCGCGATGCACGGCATCATGCGCGTGCGCCAGTTCGAACAGGACGACGCGCATATCTTCTGCACGCGCGAGCAGATGCAGCACGAAGCCGCCGAGTATTTCAAGTTGCAGCTCAGCGTCTATAAGGACCTTGGCTTTGATAACATCGCCGTCAAGCTGGCCCTGCGCCCCGAGCCGCGCATCGGCTCGGACGAACTATGGGACTGGGCGGAAAATGCCCTGCGCGAAGCGCTCACCAGTGCCGGCCTTGCCTATGAGGAACTGCCGGGCGAAGGCGCGTTCTATGGCCCCAAGGTCGAATTCCACCTGACCGACGCCATTGGCCGTACCTGGCAGTGCGGCACGTTGCAGGTCGACCCCAACCTGCCCGAGCGCCTTGACGCCAGCTATATCGGCGAAGACAGCCAGCGCCACCGCCCGATCATGCTCCACCGCGCCATTCTGGGCTCGATGGAGCGCTTTATCGGCATGTTGCTGGAACACTACGCGGGCAAGCTGCCCCTGTGGCTGGCCCCCGTGCAGGCGGTGGTCGCAACCATCACCTCCGACGGCGACGCCTATGCCCAGAAGGTGGTCGAAGCCTTGAAAAATCAAGGAATTCGCGCCGTTGCCGACCTGCGCAACGAAAAGATCAACTACAAGATCCGCGAGCTGAGCCTGCAAAAGACCCCGCAAATCTGGGTCGTGGGCAAAAAAGAGGCCGAGGAACAAAAAGTCACCATCCGCCGTTTGGGCGTCGAGGCGCAGGAGGCTCTTGCACTTGACGAGGCTATCCGTAAAATAGCCGACGAAGCCAAAGCTCCGGCCTAAGTTTCATTTTTAACAATACGCAGGAGAAGTCACATCGCTAACTTTAACAACAACCGCCCCGTGAAGGACGAAGGTCCGCGCATCAACGGCCAGATCCGCGCGAGTTCCGTGCGTGTCATCGACGCCGACGGGGAAATGCTGGGCGTTTTGACCGTCCGCGAGGCTATTGCCAAAGCGGAAGACGCCGGCCTCGACCTGATCGAAATTTCGCCCAATGCCGAACCGCCCGTCTGCAAGATCGGCGACATCGGCAAGCACCGCTACGAGCAGCAAAAGAAAGAAGCCGCCGCGCGCAAGAACCAGAAGACCGTGCTGACCAAGGAACTCAAGTTCCGCCCCAACATCGAAGAACACGACATCCAGACCAAGCTGCGCAACGCCAAGCGCTTCTTTGAAGACGGCGACAAAGTGCGCTTCTCCCTGCAATTCCGCGGCCGTGAAAACGAACACCGTGAAATCGGCTGGGCGCTGATCAAGCGCGTCAAGGAAGAGCTTCTGCCCTTTGGCAAGATCGAATCCGATGCGCGTGCGGAAGGCAACACCATCATCATGGTCATGACCGGCAACAAATAAGCCGTGACAGATAGCGTGATTCAAAAAAACAGGCGGCTCACCCCGCCTGTTTTTTTTATTTATAAATCATATATTTGGCTATATTATTTGACATATTAATATATCCCTTTATAGTACCTGCATTCCCAATTTCGCCAGCAGGAGCGCCCCATATGGCCCGCAAGCAGAACAGCCAGTACCAGTTCTATAAAGGGCTGACCCCGAAAAAGACATTCGGCCAGAAAATCAGCGGCGCATTCAAAAAGGCCATGCTGGTGGCGGCTGCCGGCGGTGCGGTCGGCGGCTATCACCACTACGGCACGCAACACGACCTCGAAGTCACCGTGACGTCTGTCGAGCATGCCACGGCCGAACGTCCCGCGCTGATCCATACCGACAAGGGCACGTTCAGCAACGACGCGTCGTGGCTGCACCTCAAAGGCAACGGCGGCACGCGGGACATCGCCAATACCCTGCGCGCTGGCACGCGCGCGACTATTCGCGTCTATGGCCTGCATCCAAGTGCCTTTGGCTTTAGTCCCGATAGCCTCGGCTTCTACCGCAATATCGTCACCGCCACCGCGCGCGCTGTCCAGACGCAACAGCCCGCCCCCGCCCCTGCGCCCGCGGCCCCCGTGGCGCAGCCATCCGGCCCGATCGTTCTTGTACCGCCGCAAGCAGGTCTGCGCACGCAAAGCGGCGTGAGTGCCGATACAAATCTCGCGCGTGCGCAAACCTGTGCCGACATCGCCGCCCTGGACGACATGCGCGCAACCAACCCGCAAATCTACCGCGATCTTGCCCTGCTTGAGCGCCTGCCGCTGACGGGCCATGCGATGTTCACGCAAGTCACCAACCCCGATGCCTTCCTGCGCAGCTGCCTCACGCCCTATAACGAAAATTCCGGCATTTCGGGCCAATACAGCAACAAGCGCCTGCGCATCATGCGCGGCATGGGCAGCCAGACGACGTTTCATGAAATCTTTCACGCACGCCAGGACCTCAACGACAGCGCCAACCTCGGCGCCAAGATGACCATGCGCGACGCCGCCGTTGCCAATGCCCTGACCGAGGCCACCGCCGTCGCCTATGGCCTGATGGCCGAACGCGAAGCCAAGAACCTCGGCCTTGCGCTGACGGACAATACCGACACCAGCCGCATCGGCGCTGACGACAACGAAGGCACGCGTGCCGTGTTCGAGGCGGCCTATCAGTCAGCCTTCAGCGCCAACGCCGCACTGGCAGCCGACGCGCGCGAAGCCAAAGCGCTTGAAGCGGGCGGGCGCGCCGTCGTGCGCACGCTGATGCTGGGCGATGATGACCAGTGGCTGCGCGCCTATTCGCAGCTGGTCGCGCTCAACCTCGACGTCAACAAGCATATCTATAGCCGCAACAGCGGCGGCGAGGCTGGCTATGCGCAAACACGCCAGCGCATGTTCGAAACGCAGGGCGCGGTGTCAGCCGGCATCAACATCATCCCGCGCGAATTCGTCGGCGCGGATGCGGAGCGTCATATCGCGCGCTGTTTTGACCTGATGGGCATTCGCATCACCGCGCCCGCGAACAGCGGTGCGCACTACCGCCTGCGCCCGGGCAGCTAGACCGCGCCTGCGCATGAAAAAGCCGCCCGTTCGCAAGGGCGGCTTTTTTCGTTGCGGCGCGCGGCGTTACTTATCCGCGAACAGATAAAGCTTGGCCTTGCTTGGCACGCTTTCGATGCGCGCGACTTCCATGCCCTTTTTGATCAGCACGATGGTTGGCAGGCTGCGCACGCCAAACAGCTGCGCAAGGCCATAGTCGGCGTCGATATCGATGCGATAAACCGCGATCTTGCCCGCCTTGTCGGCGGCAAGGTCTGAGAGCAGCGGCTGCACCTTGCGGCAATAGGGACACCACTTGGCGTCGAACTGCACCACCACAGGCAGGTCGGAGTTCAGCACCTTCTGCGTGAAATTGGCGGTCGTGATAACCTCGACCGGCACACCGGCGCGCGCGGGCATAAAAACCAGCGTCAACATGGCAAGGGCGAGGAAAACGGTCAGAGAACGCATGAAAAATCCTTTCCCTTCAAGCCTAGCACGGCAGAGATAACGAAAAGGTAAAGAAAAAGCCGCCTGCCCGTATCTGTCACGGACAGGCGGCTTTATTCCCTGCGGCGGCGGTCTTAGGCCAGCGCGCCGTCGACCCATTTGAACAGGTCGGATTTACCCATCGAACCGACGGTCTGCGCCACCGCCTGGCCATCCTTGAACAGGATCAGCGTGGGGATGGAGCGCACGCCGTATTTGGTGGGCGCGTCGGGGCTTTCGTCGATGTTGACCTTGACGACCTTCAGGCCGTCTTTTTCCTGCGCCAGCGCATCAAGGCTAGGGCCGAGCGCGCGGCAGGGGCCGCACCATTCCGCCCAGAAATCCACCAGCACGGGCTGGTCCGATTTCAGGACTTCGGTTTCAAATTGCGCGTCGTTAACATGTTGTGCAGTCATGATTTTTTCCTTTCGGGACCTGTCTTTTACGGGCGCGGACCCTTGCCGTCCGTTTTGGGGTTTTTATCCTTAGCTTGTATATTGGTTTCCGCGGCCTTTTGTAAAGCCTGCGCGATCACTCTTTCGATGGCGCTTTTCGGTAAATTGCCAACCGCGCCGACCAACCCCTGCCCGTCTTTCATCGTCACCAGTGTAGGGATGGAGCGCACCTTGAACATATCCGCAAGCTCGGGCGCGCTATCGACGTTGATCTTGACGACCTTGACCTTGCCCGCGTATTCGGCCGCGACCTTTTCAAGCGTCGGTGCCAGTTGCTTGCAGGGGCCGCACCAGTCGGCATAGAAATCGATCAGCACCAGCGTGTCGGCCTGCATCACTTCTGCGGCGAAATTGGCGCTTGTTACTTCGGTAATCAGCGGTTTGGTCATGGCAATACACTCCCTGTGCGGCGCGCAATGATGTCAGTTCGGCGATATGATTGAAGCCTCTCGAGATTACACCCGTGCAGGCCCCGCCACAATAGCCCTTATCCGCGCATATAAGGCGCCAGAACGTCGGCGGGCAGCGGCATCAGGCGCAGTGCATCCGTCCACAAAAGCGCGCATTTCACCTGCTTGCCGGGGTAGATGCGGCGCAGCAGCACGGCATAGGCCGCCATCTGTTTGAGATAAACCGCAGGCACATCGCGCACGTCGCTGGGCGGGGGGCGGTTGGTCTTGTAATCGACCACCAGCACCTCGTCGCCGCGCACCAGCAGGCGGTCGACCTGCCCCGCCAGCACCACGGCATCATCGCCCGCACCTGCAAGGCCGACCAGCGGCACTTCCGCGCGCGCGCCAGCGCCGAAGATATCGGCAAAGTCGGGATGGTCAAGCACACCCATGATTTCACGCGCATATGCCGCCTGCGTGTCGTCATCAAGCGCAAAGGCCGGGCGCGCCAGATAGGCCGCCATCGCCTGCGGCCACTTGTGGCGCGGCAGGGCCGGTAGCAGTTCAAGCAGGCGGTGCAGGATGATACCGCGCGCGAAACGCTGCGTGTTCTCCCCCGCAAGCGGGCTTTTGACGGCGGGTTCATCCTCGCCCGGGCGCGAGGGCGCCAGCGGCTTGGCCAAAACGCCTTCTTCGGCGGCGGCTTCGCGCACCCATTGCGGCAGCGCCACGGGGGCATGCTCGTGCGCGCGCACGTTGTCCGCCACGGGCTTGACGGGTTTTTGCTGCGGCTGGCTGATGGCGCGCACACCCTGTGCGTCGGGCACGACATCCGCAAAGGCCGGCGCAATCAGGTTGTACCAGCATTTTTCCGGCGGCTCTTTTTTGTTTTTGTAGCCGCAGATATAAAGCCTGTCTTCCGCACGCGTCAGCGCGACATAGAGCAAGCGGCGGTATTCGTCATCCTGCCGTGCTGCCACCGCCTGATAACGCTCGCGGTAAAGCGGTGTTTCGTCGGCGCTGCTTGCCGCCCACAGGGCGACGTCGCCAGTGCTCTCCGGCGGCCATAACAGGCGGATGCGCGCCTTGTTATGCGCATGCATGACCTTGGCCGTATCGGGCAAAAAGACGATGGGCGCCTGAAGGCCCTTTGACGCATGCACCGTCATGATGCGCACCTGATCGATGCCGGCGGCGTCCTGCTCGCGCTTGATGTCGCTTTCGTTGCGCGCAAACCAGTCGACGAACATTTCAACGGCAGGGATATGCGACTGTTCGTACGACAGGCAGGCGTTGAGGAATTCATCAAGCGCATCGGCAACGTCGCGCCCCAGCCGTCCGTAAAAAGCACGCCGCCCGCTGATCGTATCACCGGGGCAGGGCATGGCCAGCAGGGCTGCGAAAAATTCATAAGGTGTGGCGCGCCCTGCCGTCGCCACCAGCGGCTGCAGCCATGCCACCAGATCGGGCCGCACGTCATGCAGGTGCGACCACAGGGTCTTGTGCCCACGCGCATGGCACAGCGTAAACAGCGTGTCTTCATCAACACCCGCCAGCGGCGATTTCAGCAATGCCGCAAGCGTGAGGTCATCGCGCGGTTGCAGCGCAAAGCGCGCCGCCGCCAGCATGTCCATGATGGCGATTTCCTGCCGGAGCTTCATGCGGTCGGCACCCGCCACGGGAACATCAAGTGATTTGAGCGCGCGCATCAGGCGTTCCACAATTTCACCGCGCGACTGCACCAGAATCAGCACGTCGCCCGCGCGGATGGGGCGGCCCTTGGCGGGCAGCATCTCGCGGTTTTCGATCCATCCGGCGATGGTCTGCGCGATCTGTTGCGCCAGCCGCGCCAGCGCGTTGTCGACATTGCCGGCCGCCACAGGCGCTTCCCAGCCGTTGCGCGGCGGCGCCTCGGCCTGCTCGACCAGCGGCCACAGCTCCACATGTCCGGCATCGCCAACCCTGAACGGCAGGTGGGTGACCGCACGCGCGGTGTCAAAGACAACGCCGCTTTTCGCCTCGCTGCGGTTGAAAATACCATCGACCAGCGACAGCACGCTGGCAGTCGAGCGGAATGAGTATTCAAGATCAATGGCGAATTCGTCCTGCACGGCTTCGGCATGCTTGGCGAAATGCGCCTTCATGCGGTGAAAGGCGGCAGGGTCCGCGCCCTGAAAACTGAAGATCGACTGTTTTTCATCACCAACCACGAACAGCGTGCGCACCATATCGTCGCGGCTGCCCTGCCCGACAAAAAACTCCTCGGCCAGCGCCGCCACGACATCCCATTGCGCGGGGCTGGTGTCCTGCGCCTCGTCGACCAGAATGTGATCAACGCCTTCGTCAAGCTTGTACAATACCCACTGTGCATTGCCAGCCCCCGACAGCAGCGCCGAGGTGCGCAGGATCAGGTCGTCGAAATCAAGTGCGTCACGCGCCTTTTTGGCATCTTCGTAGCGGCCCAGCATGTCGGCGGCGATGGTCAGCAGCGCCCCCGTGCCTTGCGCCAGGCGTGCGGCGGTGACGCGTTCGTGAATACCCGTCAGCCGCGCGGCTTCGCGCGCAAAAATCTCCGCCGCTGCGGGCAGGGCCTCGCATACTTTTTTGGTCGGCGCTTTTTTGCGCATCTCGCCCTCGGTGGTCAGAAAGAACGCCGCATGCGCATCCATCACGCCAAGGCGGGCCTCGCCCGTGCATTCAAGAAATGCCTGCATGCCCGACGCGCGTTCTTTTTCCGCATCCGTGCCCGCATCAATGACCGCACGTAACAGCTGGCGCAGACTGTCTTCGTCCTGCGGGTGGACGTTGATAATCTCGCGCAAAATGCTTTCGGGTGTATCGGCGCGTGCAATGCCAAGGCGGGCATAAACCGCATCAACGGTGCGCGCAGCACTGTGGCCGCTGTCGCCGTGTCGCGCCAGCAGCGCGCTCAGGCGTGCGCGGCTACCCATCATCTTGTGCAGGGTATCGGTCATATCCTCCGCACTCAGGCGCAGGGAGAGCTGGCGAAATGCCTGTGCCAGCATGTCGTTGTCACCCATGCGCGCATGCGCGATCAGGTTGTGCAGGCAAGCAGTCAGCATATCCTGCGCGGTCAGCTCGTCAAGCAGGGCAAAATGCGGCGCAAGGCCGGCCTCGATAGGAAAACGCTTCAGCACTGACTGGCAGAACGAGTGGATGGTCATGATCTTGAGCCCGCCCGGCGCATCCAGCACCTGTGCAAACAGGCGTCGCGCCGCCGCCATCATGTCAGGTACGGGGGCAAGACCGGTGAGGTCTTCAAGCGCGGCGGCCAGTTGCGCGTCGTCCATCACCGACCAGCGTGCCAGCACCGCATAGATGCGGTTTGACATTTCCGCTGCCGCTGTCTTGGTAAACGTCAGGCAAAGGATGCGCGCAGGCAGGGTTGCGGGCGCGACAATTCCCGATGCGTCCACGCGCGGCAGCATCAGGCGCAGCACGCGGTCGATCAGAACCTTGGTCTTGCCCGTGCCGGCCGAGGCACCCACCCACACGCTGTGCTGTGGCGCTGCCGCGCGCGACTGCACGATGGTTGCGGGATGGCGCGTTGATGACGGTTGCTGCTGATGCAGGGATGTACCGCTCATGCTGCGTCCTCCGCATCGTCATCACCGCTGACACCCCATTCCTTGATGCGGGCCAGATGGTCGTAGTCAGCCCCCTTGGGCTTGGCATCGGGGCGCGGCTGGCTGATATAGGGCGTTGCCGGGTCGTCATAGACGTCGATCAGGTTGCGCAGGCCAAGTGCGGCCTGTTCGATCAGTTCATCCGCTGTCACCCTGACGCGCCCGCTGTCGTTGATTTGTTTTTGTTCGACCGGCTGTTTGCCCGTGCCCGCCGTGCGCCAATAGGCCATGACCGAGGTTTCCCCCGCCGCAAGATCGGGGAAGGCGCCATGACGCAGCATCAGCGCCTCAAGCGGCAGTTGTGGCGAAAGACCGTCGATGACCTCGGGCGTCTTTGGCAACGTGCCGGTTTTGTAATCGATGATCGCATAACTGCCATCGCTCATGCGATCAATGCGGTCGGCCTTGCCGACCAGCGTGAAGTCATCCCACTGCAATGTGCCGCGTTTTTCAAGTGCATGCGGTGTGGCACCGCTGCCCCGCCATGCGCGCTCCGCCGCCACAAAAGCCTCGGCAATCTTTTCAAAGCGCGGCCACCAGAAGGCTTCGACTTCGGGTGGAATGGCCTGTTCGTCAAGTGCCGTGCGGCCATAACCAAGCAGGCGCGCGACGGCATCGACGGGAATATCATCCATATGATTGCGCACAAAGGTTTCAAGCGCGCGGTGGATGAATTCCCCGCGCTCCGCCCCTCCCGGATCGTCGTCGATAGGGTCAAGCGGCAACAGCCCCAGCACATAGCGCGCATAAATCTGATACGGATCGCGCATCCATGTTTCGACTTGTGTCACTGACAGTTTGCGCGGACGTGCCGCCACGGGCGGCGCCGGTGCCGGGCGTTGCACGGGCCGCACGGCGCCTGCCTCGTCAAGCGCGCGCAGCCACTGGCGATAGCGGTCTGCCGTGGCGTGATCCCAATCAAGCCCGACCGCCTGCAGGACCGTTTCCATGCGCAACAGCCAGCGCGCAGGCACCGTCGGCGTGCCGTCAACCTTGCGCGCGCGGGTGACGAAGACCTCGTTGCGGCTGGCGGCCTGTACGAAATCATGCGCGCTCTGCGCCAGTTCTTTTTCAGGTGAAGGCAGGCCAAAGGCCTTGCGCATCGGGCGCGACAGCCACGGATCATGCGCGGGCAGTGTCGGCCATGTGCCCTCGTTCAGCCCGCCAAGTATGACGCGATCCGCACTGGCCAGCCGCGCTTCGATCAGGCCATAAATGAACAAGCGCGGATGGCTGCCATAGCGTGGGCGCACGGTGACGCCCTTGAGCAAGGTGTTGAGTACCGTCACATATTGTTGCGGCGTCACGGGCGGGATGTCGGCGGCAACGGCGCGCAGCTCGGCCAGAAACAGGCTTGCGGCTTCCCCGCCCTCGCCGCGCCAGACGCGCGCCGCACCGGATTGATCCGTCGTTGCGGCCAGACGTTCGGCCAGATCGATATGGGCGGAGAGCAAGCGCGTAAAGTCAACGGCGTCGCGCAGTTGCATCAGCTGCGCAAAACCGCGCATTTCGGCATCCAGCTTTTCCAGCCACGCGATCAGGCGCGCGCGCTCGTCACCGCGGCGGTCCTCATCAAGTGCCAGCAGGGTCTGACGCAGACCGTCAAGCCCCGGCCTTGGGCGCGGGCCGCGCAGGGCGACCTGGTCAAGCAGATAGACCGCCGCGCGCATGTCGTCGGCGGGCAGCGCCATCGCGGTCAGTGGATGTTTTAAAAATGCCAGCAAGGTCACAGGGGCCAGTTGCTGTTCGGCCATGTCGGCCAGCAGGGTCAGGTAAGAGCCCGCCATGATTTCAGTCAAGGGCTGGCCGCCGGTATCGTCGATCTGGATGCCCCAACGCTTCAGGCTCTGCGTCACGCGGCGTGCAAGGCGGCGGTCGGGCGTGACCAGTGCGGCGGTTTTTTGCGGCGTTTGCAGCGTTTCGCGCATCAGCAGCGCGATCAGATCGGCTTCGTCCTGCGGCGTGTCGCAATCAACGCGCACCAAGCCCACCGTGGCGGCGGCGGTGATGTCGTCGATACGCAAACTGCGCCATTGCTCTGTAGTTTCGGCAGGGCGCAGGGCATGACTGAGCCAGCGCGCGCGCGCCTGATTGATGCCATCATACGGCCCGCCCCAGACCTTCACATCGCGGCGGTCAACACCGGCGCGTTCCAGCAGCGTTTTCAAATGGCTTTGCGGATGATCGTCGCCCACCGCCTGCCAGCCCGTATCGTCAAGCAAGAGGTCAAGCCCGGGCAGCACCAGTTGCCCCTGCGGCAGGCGCGCGACAAGGCACAGCAACTCGGCGGCGGCGGGCGTGGTGCCGGTCGTGCCGGCGGCAATAACGCGGCCCTTGGGCGGATTGGCCGTCCACGCGGCGATTTGCGCGCGCACCAGCAGCGCGCGGCGTGCGGCGGCATCCATCACGCCGCGCTCGGCCACGATCAGCGGCCAATTCTGCGTGAGAATTTCAAGAAAGATGATGGTCTGCTTCCAGTGTTCGGAGAAATTATCAGGCACCAGCGTGGCAAGGCCATCGAAATTCGCGTCCTCGTTTTGCACCTCGTCAAGAAAGCGGCCGAGCGCGAGCGCGAGCGACGCCGCCTGATCAAAACTTTGCGCGGGGTCGCGCCGCTGGATCAGCCGTGCCAGCAAAATCTGGCGCTGGAGCGGCGTGATCGCGGGCGGCAGGTCGAGGATGGCGCTGATGTCGTCTTCGCCCGCATGCAGCAACGCCATGTCGTCGGCATCGACATCGCCCACGGCGGCCATGCGCGGCAGCAAGACGGCCTGCCCATCGCTCAGGCGCAAAAACGCCTCGCGCACGGTGCGGCAGGCGCGGCGGGTGGGCAACAACAGCGTGATGTCGGCCAGCGCCAGCGGATCGCCGGCGGCCTCGCGCCACAAGGTGGTGACCAGCGCATCGGCAAACGGTACGCCTGCGGGAATGGTAAAGATGTTGGCTGTGGGGTTATCCGCAGCCGGGTCAGTTGCCGTCATCACGGCCCCCGGCTACGGCGCAAACTTTTTTGGCTGGTGCGCCCCTGCCGCCTTTTTGGTGGCGGGTTTTTCACTGGCGCGCAACAACGCGGCGGTTTTCTCCAGCGATTCAGGGTTGCCCACATGGTGCCAGCCGCCGTCGTGGCGGTGGGCGTAAAGACGGCCTGCGGCTTCGGCCTTGTGGAACAATTGCAGGAACGAGAACGCGCCTTCGGGTGCGTCCTTGAACAGGCGCGGATGCACGATGCGCGGGCCCGCGAAGATGAAGTTCGCTTTTTCTGGCGCGTTCTTGCCGAACACCGGCTTGTCGCTGCCCTCGGCAAGGTAGTAGTCGCCGCGGCCCATATAGGTCGGCAGATCCTGCGTGGTGTGCAGCAACAGCAGCAAATCCATGCGCGCGCTGTCCCATGCCTTGGCCATCTGGTCGAGCGTGGGCGTGGCGCCATCCGTCCAGATCACGTCGGCGTTAAGGACGTAAAACGGCTCGTCGCCGAAAAATTCCAGCGCCTTTTTCACCCCGCCGCCGGTGTCGAGCATCACATCTTCGTGGCTGATGGTAATGCGCGGCAGCAGGCCAGCGGCCTCGCGTTTCTTGAGATGATCTTCGATCATATGGCCGAGGTAGCAGGTATTGACCACGGCCTCCTCAACCCCCGCCGCCGCCAGCGCATCAAGCGCGCGGTCAAGCATCGAGCGGCCTGCAACCTCAAGCATCGGCTTGGGACAGGTGTCGGTCAGGGGGCGCATGCGCTCGCCGCGTCCGGCGGCCAGCACGAAGGCTTTTTTGGGCAGGCGGTTGACAGGTTTCTGGTCGGCCATGAAATCCCCTTTTTCCGTTCAGTTCTGATGAGTGGGCGTCAGTTTAGCAAATTCCGGCAATCTGTCGACCCAGTTGCCAAAGGGCGTCAGGGTCACATTGCGCGCCGCATCATCGCCCGCCACGGGCACAAAAGCGATGTCGAGACGGTCGGCGGGCATCAGGGGGCCAAGGCGCGACGGCCATTCGACCAGCGCCACCCCGTGGGCGCGCACGTCTTCCCAGCCCAGCTCGAAAACCTCGTCGGGGCGGGTCAGGCGGTAGAGGTCGAAATGCCACACGGGCACGCCCGCCGCGGTGTCATAGGTCTGCACCAGCGTGAAGGTCGGGCTTGGTACTTCGACCGGCTCGCCCGCTGCGCTGCGGATAAAATGCCGCGCAAAGGCGGTTTTTCCGGCCCCGAGGTCGCCCAGCAGGCAGATCACGTCGCCCGCGCGCAGATACGGCAACAGCATGGCCGACAGCAGCGGATAGCCGCTTTCTTTCAGGATCAGGGGGGCGCTCATTGACATGGCGGCAGTATTGCACAATTCTCGCTCCTGCCCCAGTTCTTAGGTCAAGATTCTTCGCATTAGGTAAAATAAAATGACCGGCACAGCGCCGAACCCCTCCGCCCCGCCCTGCGACCACGCCACCGACGTGGTGATCGTGGGTGCCGGCCCCGTCGGGCTGTTCGCGGTGTTTGAGTGCGGCATGCTCAAAATGCGCTGCCACGTCATCGACAGCCTGGCCGACGTCGGCGGCCAGTGCCGCGCGCTCTACCCCGAAAAGCCGATCTACGACATACCGGGCTATCCGCGCATCGACGCGGGCGAACTGGTTGACCGCCTGCGCGAGCAAGGCGAGCCCTTCGCCCCAACCTATCACCTCAATCAACAGGTGACAGGCTATGCGCGCGACGGCAGCTGGCATATCGTCACCACCTCAAACGGTACGCGCATCGCGGCACGCGCCGTCATCATCGCGGCGGGTGCGGGTGCCTTTGGCCCCAACCGGCCGCCGCTGGTCGGACTTGACGGCTACGAGCAAAGCGGGGCGGTCAGCTACCTCGTCAAAAAACGCAGCGACTATGCGGGCAAAGATATTGTGATCGCGGGCGGCGGCGACAGCGCCTTTGACTGGGCGATCTCGCTTGCCGACGTCGCGCGCAAAATCTATTTCGTTCATCGCCGCGACAGTTTCCGCGCAGCCCCCGAAAGCGTGGCGCGCCTGCGCGAGATTGCCGCGCGCGGCACTGTGGTCGAGATGGTCATCCCCTACCAGCTTGGCGCGCTGAACGGCGACGGCACAACATTGACGGGGATTGAGGTTGCCGATCTTGACGGCAAAACGCGCGAACTGCCCGCCCAGCACCTGCTGGCCTTTTTCGGCATGGTGCCGCAACTTGGCCCGCTCAAGGACTGGGACCTTGGCATCACGCTGCACCACATTCCGGTTGATCCCTCCACCTGCGCGACCAGACTTGACGGCGTTTTTGCCATCGGCGACGTGGCTGATTATCCGCGCAAACTCAAGCTGATCCTCACCGGTTTTGCCGAGGCGGCGGCGGCGGCACATGCCATCCACCCCCTTGTCTTTGCGGGCGAGGCGCTCCATTTTGAATACTCCACCAGCAAAGGACTCCCCTGACCATGTTTATCCAGACCGAACAGACCCCCAACCCTGCCAGCCTGAAATTCCTGCCCGGCTGCGAAGTGCTGGGACAGGGCACGGCGGAATTCACCAGTGCTGATGCCGCCAAAGACACCTCTCCGCTGGCCAGCCAGTTGTTCAAGGTCGACGGTGTCACCGGCGTGTTTCTGGGTGGTGATTTCATCACCGTCAGCAAGTCCGATACCCTGCCCTGGCCCGCACTCAAGCCGCTGGTGCTGGGTGTCATCATGGAACATTTCACCAAGGGCCTGCCGGTGCTGAGCAATGAAAACGCCGCCAGCGCGCCCGCCGCGCACAGCGCCAATGCCGACGACAGCGACGTCGTGCGCCAGATCAAGGAAATCCTCGACACGCGCATCCGCCCTGCGGTGGCGGCGGACGGCGGCGACGTGGTGTTCTTTGATTTCGATGACGGCATCGTTTATCTGCAGATGCGCGGCGCGTGCGCGGGTTGCCCGTCGTCGAGCATGACGCTCAAGGCCGGCATTGAAAACCTGCTCAAGCATTTCATTCCCGAAGTGAAGGAAGTGCGCGCGGCACAGTAATCACCCCTGCGCGCGCAGGTGACGTGAAATCCACATCTTCAGCACGGCGACGCACGCGAGGGCATAGGCGATGAACAGCCAGCCGATCGTACGCATGGACGTTGCGCTGTCGTCAACCAGGCGGTCAAAATCACCCATGCGGTGCGCGCCCTTTTGCATCTCGTAATCGGCGGCAAAAGACGGATTGAACATCAGTGCCCAGACCAGCGTCAGCACGCTGCCCAGCATATAGGCGCCGATGAAAACATTGATCCAGCGCTCGTACCCGCGCGACAGCCAGATGTTGTAATACCCGCGGCAGAGCAAAAACGCGGCCAATGCGGCTTCGCTGCCATGCCCCATAAAAACAATCACGTCTTCGCGCAGCGCCAGCAGCGACGTGACAAAAACAAACAGCGCAAAGACAGCGGCAGGCGCACGCAAAACGGGTGCGCGCCTGTGCGCCAGCGCCACCAGCGCGCCAAGCCCCGCCCAGACCGCGATTTGCAACAGCCAGGAACGCGCGCCGAACTGATACGTCATGCCGCCGCCGCTGGCGAAATCAAACGTCGGCACGGCAACATAGCCGTAGAGCCAGTAAAACAGCGTATGGCCAAGTTCGTGGAAAAAGACGCCGATGTAGGACAGTCCCGTGGCGATCACCGCGCAAACGACGTTCTGCGGCGCGAAATAGCCGACCAGCATGGCGGCCATGATGCAAAAAAGATAGATCGCGCGTTCACGCAACGTGGGTGTCATCAAGCGCCTGCCTTTTCATGCCGCGCAAGGGACGCGTTGCAGTTTATGCAACGGCCTCGCCATCGTCGTCATCGGCCTCGGTATCATCGTCGGCAACGTCATCGACGACATCATCATCCTCGGCTTCCTCGACAGCCACCTTGGCGCCGCGGCCAATCGCCGTGCCGCTGCGGCGGCTTGAGGTCTGGTAGGCCATCGCCGCGTGTTCGGGGCAATAGGGCGTGCCGGCACGGATGGTCAGACCGCAGAAGCTGAAATCGGCATCCTTGGGGTCGCCGATGGGCCATTTGCACATGCGCTCGGTCAGGTCGATCAGCGCAACACCGCCGCCGATCTTGGGGGCTGCGCTTTCAAGTTTCTTGAGTTCCTCTGCCTCGCGCGAAGGAGGCTGCACTTTTGCCGAGGCCGCGGGCGTTGCCGCTTTCTTGGCCGGAGCCGCCGCCTTGGGGCTTGCGGCCTTCACGGTCTTGGGGGCGGCGTCTTTTTTAGGCGGTGCGGGTTTTTTGATCGGGCTTGGACGTCCCGACAGGCCCATGCGGTGCGCCTTGCCGATGACGGCGTTACGGGTCACGCCTTTGCCGAGCGTCTTGGCGATCTCCGCCGCGCTCTTGCCTTCTTTCCACATCTTCTTGAGTGTGTTGATCCGTTCGTCTGTCCAGCTCATCGCATTTCCATTTTCATATTATTCAGGCGCGTGGCGCTTTGTGAATATAGCACCGATTCGCGCGATGCCAATGCCCTAAGGCAGGCATGATATGGGGCAAAAATGCGTAAAAATCAGGGGCCTTTGGGCCCGCCTGCCTGTTGCGCCGCCTGCGGGGCGATTTTGCGCGCCTGCACGGTGAAGGCGCGGTCGCGCGTGGGGTGATTGGCGATCTCAAACACCTGCGCCACATTGGCACGGTTGCCCACGGTCAAAATCCAGCGGCTGGCAGCCTTGTGATCGTCAAAGACCGCCACATCGCCACTGTCCGACAGAATATATCCTTGCGGATCGGTGGCGAAGCTCGCCTTGCCGCCTGCATCGTAGGTGGTTGGCGTTTTTGGCGCGTCATAGCTGCGCGCGGTATGCGCGGATGCATCGCTGCGGCGCTGTTGCTGCGCCCGCCGCGCGGTATCGCCCGCACGCATCGCTTCCTCGTACGCACGGCGCGCGCGGCGTGCCTGTGCATGGCTGATGGGCTCGTCGTCGACAGACGTGCGCGACCAGCCGCGCAGGCGTGCGAGCATCAGGCAACTGGTGCCGCGATGATCGACGGCATGGATGTCAGCGCCTTGCTGCATCAGCAGATTGGCGATTTCAAGATTGCGGTGTTCGATGGCCAGATGCAGCGCTGTCTTGCCGCTCGCACCATCGCGCCAGCGCACGGCGTCGGGATAATGCGCCAACACCAGCATGACGTCGGCGATGTTGTTGGTTTTGCACGCCGTGCCGAGCATCAGCGACGGTTCGTCGCGCAATTGCGCGCGGCGGTATTCGCTGAGCAGATTGAACATTTGCGACAGGCGGTCGTGCATGGCTTTGCGGTGTTCCTGACACGAAGGGCGATAAAACGAGACCCCCAGCCTAACCGCAGGTAATAGTTATGTCAACTTATGCATATTTGATTGATTTTAAACGTTAAAATCAAGACCCCAGTCGCGGTAACGCGCCGGATCGTCGCCCCAGTTGTCGCGCACCTTGACGAACAGGCTCAGGTGGATGCGCCGCCCCGTAATGGCCTCAAGCTCGCTGCGCGCACGCGCACCGATGGATTTGATGCGCGCCCCGCCCTTGCCCAGCACGATGGCCTTTTGCGTGTCGCGGCGCACGTAGATGGTCTGGCTGATCTTGGCCGAACCGTCGTCGAATTCTTCCCACTTCTCGCTTTCGACCGTGCTGTCATAGGGCAGTTCGTCGCCAAGCTGCAGAAACAGCTGCTCGCGCGTGATTTCCGCCGCCAGCATGCGCATGGGCATGTCGGTGATCTGGTCTTCGCCAAACATCCACGGGCCCTGCGGCATGCGCGCGGCAAGGTCGGCGCGCAACCGGTCCACCCCATCCCCCTTGAGCGCGGAGATCATGTAGATATCGCTGAAGCTGCCCATGTCGTTGAGCTGTGCCGTCAGCGCCAGCAACTTGTCTTTTTCGATCATGTCGATCTTGTTCAGCACCAGCGCCACGGTACGCTTGGTCTCGTTGAGCTTGTCGATGATGGCGCGGCTTTCATCATTAATGCGCCCCTTGCCCACGTCGACCAGCAGCAAGACCGCATCGCCATCGCGCGCGCCCTGCCATGCGGCGTTGACCATCGCGCGGTCCAGCCTGCGCTTGGGCGCGAAGATGCCGGGTGTGTCCATCAAAATGATCTGCGCGTTGCCTTCGGTCAGAATACCCATGACGCGCGTGCGCGTGGTCTGCACCTTAGGGCTGACGATCGTGATCTTGCTGCCCACCAGGCGGTTGACGAGTGTGGATTTGCCCGCATTGGGTGCGCCGATGATGCCGACCATGCCGCAGCGTGTCTGTTGGGGTTCGCTCATGCCTGTTTCTCCGTGCCATGCAGCGCCGCAAGCAACAGGCGCGCGGCTTCTTTTTCGGCAAGGCGCTTGTTGGCGGCACTGGCCTCGACGGGGGTGGCGCCCGCAACGCTGACACGCACCGTGAACTGCGGTGCGTGGTCGGGGCCGGACTGGCCCACGGTTTCATAGCGCGGCAACGCCATGCCGCGCGCCTGCACCCATTCCTGCAACGCTGTCTTGGGATCTTCGGGCGGGGCAAGGTCAGCTTCCAGCAACGGTGTCCAGTAAGCCGCAATCACGGCAGAGGCCGCAAGGTAGCCGCCATCCAGAAAGATCGCGCCGATCACCGCCTCGACCGCGTCGGCCAGCATCGCCTCGCGCGTGCCGAGTTTTTTCTCGGCCGCGGACAGGCGCAGGTGGCTTGCGATATCAAGGTCAGCGGCGATGCGCACCAGTGCCGCCTGCTGCACCAGTGCTGTCAGGCGCTTGGCCAGCGCCCCTTCGGCTTCTTTGGGATAGCGGCGATACAGCAGGTCGGCCACGGCAAGACCCAGCACGCGGTCGCCGATGAATTCAAGGCGCTCGTTATTCTCGCCGGCCTGCGCGCTATCGGCCACGGCGCTTGAATGCGTCAGCGCGCGGTGCAAAAGCGTGGCATCGGTAAAGCTATAGCCAAACAGGCTTGAGAGATCAGAAGCCATTGACGCCCCTGAAGATGCGGTTGTAGCGCACGGCCTTGGGCCCCTCGACCAGCCAGCAGCCGATTTTTTTCAGGCCCGCCAGCGCGCCGGTGTATTCGCACTTGTCACCCAAACCTTCGGTCGAGAAAAAGATGAACCCGGCGCGGCCGATCAGGTTTTTTGCCGGCACGAAACCGACCTGGTCCTGAATGCGGCTGTCAAGCGAACTGTCGCGGTTGTCGCCCATCGCAAAGTAATGCCCGGGCGGCACGGTGAAGATTTCGGTGTTGTCGTTCACCTCGTCGTCGGAGATTTCATAGATGTAATGCTTGCGGCCGGGCTTGCCGTCTTCGCCGGGCAGGGTTTCGATATATTTCTGGTAGACGTTGATGGCGTTGCCCTCGGACATATCCTCCGCCCCCACGTATTCACGCGTCACCGGCTTACCGTTGATATAAAGCAAGCCGCCGCGCACCTGGATGGTGTCGCCCGGGATGCCGATGATGCGCTTGATGTAGTCGATGTGGATGCGCTTGGGCTGGCGGAACACCGCAACGTCGCCGCGCGTCACAACCTTTTCAAACACGCGTCCGTCGATGGGCACGATGTCGAGCGGGAAGGAATAGGTGCTGTAGCCGTAGGAGTATTTTTCAACGAACAGGTAATCGCCCACCAGCAACGTCGGAAACATCGAACCCGAGGGGATGTTAAACGGCTCGAACAAAAACGAGCGGATGGTCAGCGCGATCACCGCCGCAACGGCCATTGCCTTGAACAGGTCGAACACGTCGTCATGATCGCGTTCGTCGCGCGCGCGCGGTGCATTGGTGGTTTGTGTATCGTTCATCGCTGATGTATCCATGTTGTCATTCAGATGCGGTCAATGGCTGGCAGCGGCGGCGGAAATCACCACGAAGGCCAGCGCCATGCCGCCGTCGTCGCTGAGGCTGAGGTCGATGCGGGCAGTGGCGCCCGCGGGCGTCATCTCGCGCAGGCGGCGCGCAGCGCCCCCTGCCAGCAGTATAGAGGGCTTTCCGGCGCTGTCATTGCCGATAATGATGTCGCGCAGGTAAATATCGCCGCGAATGCCAAGCCCCAGCGCCTTGGCGCAGGCCTCTTTGGCGGCCCAGCGCTTGGCATAACCGCCCGCGCGCAGCCTTTCGGCGTGTTCGGGCGCGCCTGCGGCGCGGCTTTCGACATAGTCGCGCTCGCTGTCGGCAAAACAACGCGCGACGAAGCGCGCGCCATGTTCGCGCAAGGTGCCTTCGATGCGGCTGACGGGAATAAGGTCGCTGCCGATGCCGAGAATCATGACGCCGTCCTTTGCGCGCGGCGCGCGCGGCGCTCGTTCTGGCGGCGGCGCACAATCAGAAACAGCAGGCCGTAGCAGACCAGCCACACCAGCACCGCAATCGGCAGACTGCCAAGCGTCATCGGCCACAGCAGGCCGGCGGGATTGTGCAACAGGTCGGCCAGGCGCAGGTTTTCGACGTTGGCGGCGGCGGCGCGGTGCGACAGCATCCACTGGCCCAATTCATAGCTGCCCACCCAGATGAAGGGGAACGTCCACGGGTTGCCGCCGATGACCGAGCCGATAATCATCGACACCGGCGCGGCGCGCATGACAAGGCACAGCACAAAGCCGATCACGATATGCAGACCTAAAAACGGCGTCATCGACACCGCCATGCCGTTGGCAAACCCTGCCGCAATCTGATACGGCGTACCCGGCATGCGGCCCACGCGGTGGCGGTAGTATTTCATCAGGCGCTTGACCGGCATGCGTGCGCCCTTGCGGCGCGGCGCGGTGAACAGGCGCAGGATGTCGGTGATATCTTTCATCAGCGGCTGCGCGCGCGGTTGACCGCGCTGATCTCCGGCGTGCCGCGCAGGCTTGCGATGATGTCGTTGAGGTGCTTGTTGTCGCGCACGTAAACGTCGATGATCATGTCCCAGAAATCCATCGCGCGGTGGGTGATCTTGAGGTTGGTGATGTTGCCGCCGTTCTTGCCGATGACGGTCGACAGCGACGCCAGCGCCCCCGGCTTGTTGGAAATGGTAATCATCAGGCGGCCGACATGGGCTTCGGGCGTGTCCTCGCCTTCCTCCCACGATACTTCCAGCCAGCGTTCGGGCGTATCGGCAAAGCTTTCCAGCGTTTCGCAGTCGATGGTGTGGATGGTCACGCCCTTGCCGGTGGTGACGATGCCGACGATGCGATCCCCCGGCAGCGGGTGGCAACAGCGTGCATAGTGCAACGCCATGCCGGGAATCAGCCCCTTGATCGGCATGGGCGCGGATTTGCCCTTCTGGTGCGTTTTCTTTTCGGGCACGACCAGCAGGCTTGGGTCGGCGACCTGCGGCTCCTTGGGCTTTTCGCCCGGATAGATCGCATAAAAAACGTCACGCGCGGTGATATGGCCCGAGCCGATGCCGGTATAAAGATCCTCTGCGTTCTCGCTCTTGAACTGGCGGCAGATGTCCTGCGTGACGTTCTTGTCGAGTAGTTCGTAGCCTTCCTGCTTAAGCACCTTTTGCAGCATGCCACGGCCAAGGTTCATGTACTGGTCGCGCTGTTGCTGGCGCACGAAGCGGCGGATGCGCGCCTTAGCCTTGCCGGTGACGACAAAGCGCTCCCACTGGGGGCTGGGCGTCTGGTTCTTGGCGGTGGTGATTTCCACCTGGTCGCCGTTATGCAGCGCGGTCGACAGCGGCGTGATGCGGCCGTTGACCTTGGCGCCCACGGTCTTGTCGCCGAGCTGGCTATGCACGGCATAGGCAAAGTCGACAGGCGTGGCACCGCGCGGCAGCGCGATCAGGTCGCCGTTGGGCGTAAAGCAGAAAACCTGATCCTGAAACAGTTCAAGCTTGGTGTTCTCAAGAAATTCCTCGGGCTTTTGCGCCTGATCGACGATGTCCATCAACTCGCGCAGCCAGCGCATCTGCTTGCCGGTCTGCGCGTCATGGCGCGCGGTGCCGTCCTTGTAAATCCAGTGCGCGGCGACCCCGAGTTCGGCTTCCTCGTGCATGTCGTTGGTGCGGATCTGCACCTCGATGCGGTGGTTTTCGGGGCCGATCACCGTGGTGTGCAGCGAGCGGTAGCCGTTAGGCTTGGGCAGGGAGATGTAATCCTTAAAGCGCCCCGGCACGGTGGGATAAAGGCTGTGGATGATGCCAAGCGCGTGATAGCACTCCGCCACGTCGTTGACGAAGATGCGAAACGCCATGATGTCCGACAGCTGTTCGAACGCGATGTTCTTGCGCTGCATTTTCTTCCAGATCGAATAGCGCGTTTTCTCGCGCCCCCTGACCTCGGCGTGCAGGCCCGCTTCCTCGAGCTTTTTCTTCAGCTCGGCGATGATGCGCGCGACAACAGCCTCGCCCCCTTCGGCGCGCAGGAAGTTCAGGCGCGTGGTGATGCTGTCGCGCGCCTCGGGGTTGAGGATGCCAAAGGCGATGTCCTCAAGCTCCTCCTTGATTTTATGCACGCCGATGCGCTCGGCCAGCGGCACATAGATCTCGATGGTTTCCATCGCGATGCGGCGCTGTTTTTCCGGCTTGACGTGGGTGAGCGTGCGCATGTTGTGCAGGCGGTCGGCCAGCTTGACCAGCAACACGCGGATGTCTTCGGACATCGCCAAAATCAGCTTGCGGAAGTTTTCCGCCTGTTTTTCCTGCGCCGACTGGAATTTGATCTGGCTGAGCTTGGTGACGCCGTCGACGAGCTTTTCAACCTCGGTGCCGAAAAGCTTTTTGATGTCCTCGAGCGTGGCGTCGGTATCCTCGACCGTGTCGTGCAGCAGCGCGGTGCAGATCGACGCCGCATCCATCTTGAGCCCGGTCAGGATGCCCGCGACCTCCAGCGGATGGGAGAAGTACGGATCGCCCGAGGCGCGCATCTGGCTGCCGTGCGCCTTCATCGCAAAGACGTAGGCGCGGTTGACCATGTCCTCGTCGACCTGGGGGTCGTAGGCCTTGATCATATCGACGAGTTCGTACTGGCGGATCATCCTGCGGTCACATCACGTTCTATCAAGCGGCTGGCATCACCGGGCCGTAAAAAGCAAAAACCGCCCGATCATTGTAATGATAGGCGGTTTTGGCATGGTTTGGTAGGGCTGTTATCACCCGCGCGACGATCAGAAGCTGTCGTCTTCGCCGCCGGCATCGCCACCCAGGTCGCCCGCGACAGCATCGACCGCGATATCGTCACTTTCGCTGTCATCCTGCGCTTCGGCGCTGTCTTCGCTCATGCCGGCGTCGTCGGCTTCGCGCTCGACGGTATCGGCCGCCACGTGCGCCCACTCGCTCTCGCCTTCCATGACGTCGATGATGTCTTCTTCGTCTTCCTCGACCTCGATAACCTTCTGGTGGTTCTTGATGAGGGATTCACCAAGCGCTTCCAGCGACATATCGGTGTCGGCAATTTCGCGCAGCGAAATCACGGGGTTTTTGTCGTTGTCGCGCTCCACCAACAGGCCGGCACCCGCGCCGATTTCACGCGCACGCTGCGACGCCAGCAGCACCAGCTCGAAACGGTTGGGGACTTTGAGAACGCAATCTTCGACTGTGACGCGAGCCATGTGGCACTCTTCCTTCAGGTAACGGTCGTGGTAATTCTAAATGGCTTTGCCTGTTCAAGAATCTCTTGCCTGACAGGGCCGGATTTTTTATAAGTACCTTCACTTCGAGTTGCAAGCTTTTCTCTGTTTTTTCCACCTTTGGTTAGCGATAAAAATATTTGACACTGTCAAATATTATCGATAAAAAGCCCCATCCTGCTTGACGATTGCTCACCCCCGCCCAATATCGGGGATGTGGCCCCGGGCAGGGACATGGTGTGTACCGGAACGCGTTGGATCCGGAACAGATAAAACAGAAAAAGCAGTAAAAACAAACAGCTGCGGCTTTAAACGACACCCGCAAGAAGGTGCGTAAAGAAGCCGGCAAGCGGTAGCAGGAGACCTTATCTTGAAAAACAACGCCCCCAAAGCTTCGTTTAACCATTTTTACCCCGAAGAAAAACTGGCTGTCTTCATCGACGGCGCCAACCTTTACGCCGCCGCCAAAAGCCTGGAATTTGATATTGATTACAAACGCTTGCTGACTTTCATCTCGGGCAAGAGCCGCCTTGTGCGCGCCTTTTACTACACCGCCCTGATGGAAGATCAGGAATACTCGCCCATCCGCCCCCTCATCGACTGGCTGGACTACAACGGCTACACGATGGTGACCAAGCCCGCCAAGGAATTCACCGATTCAATGGGCCGCCGCAAGGTCAAGGGCAACATGGACATCGAACTGGCCATCGACATGATGGAGATCGCCGATCACGTTGATCACATCGTGCTGTTCTCCGGCGACGGCGACTTCCGCCGCCTGGTTGAATCCGTCCAGCGCAAGGGCGTGCGCGTCACGGTCGTGTCGACCATCCGCACCAGCCCGCCGATGGTGGCGGACGAACTGCGCCGTCAGGCCGACCACTTCATGGACCTGATGAGCCTGTCCGAACAGATCGAACGCGACACCCCGCCGCAATCGCAACAAACCACCGCTGCCGGTGCTGCCGCCGAAACTCCGGTGCGCGTGCGCGCATAACGCCCCACGCGAACATCAAAAAAACACCCGCCTGTCCGGCGGGTGTTTTTTTATCTCGTACTTCCTTACCCTGCGCTACGGCCCTTGCTTTCGGCCAATGCCTGTACCTCGGCGATCAGGGTGTCGAGGGGGGCTTGAAGGTCTTGCGCTTCGGCGACGGTTTTTTCGACCAGTTTGATCGCGGTTTCCAGCGGCACCTCGGGGTCGAGGTTGATGTATTCCTGCGTTCTGGGCAGGGCAGCATAGAGCTTTGACACCTTGCCCGCCACCTGCAGGCCCAGCGACGACAGCTTGTTCACGTTGGCGTCAAACACGATGTGGCTATAGCTGGGATAGCGTTGCACGATGTCGCCCACCTGCTGGTATTTCGGCGTTTCGCTGAGGTCCTTGAGGGAGCGCAGCATGTCGCCATAGATGGTGAGGAAGGCGTCGACCTTGTTTTTGTTTTCGACCAGCTCGCCTTCGAGCATCGACACCAGAACGCTGCGTTCACGTTCGGCCAGCGCATTTTCTTTTTTACGCGCGCGCTCGAATTCCATGCGCTGGCTGGTGGCCATGCGTTGCAGCAGCACCCACATCAAAATCGCCATGCAGGTAAAACCCGCCGCAGGCACGCCGATCAGCAACGCCACCAGCGCACCCGGCGACAGCTCGCTGCTTTCCTCTTTTTCCTTCATCCCGGCCCAGACGCCTTTGGCGTTGGTGCGGGCGAATTCCTCGGCCTGGCCATAGGGCTGGGCGAACATGGTGTTGTAGATCTGGCGGCGGTTGCGCACGGCAAGACCATCGTTGAGCAACGCCACGCCAAGGTCTGGTTGCTCCGCCGTGGCACAGCGGCCGATCAGCGCGGGAATGGCGCCGCCTTCGATCTTGCAGTTGACCTGACCGCCCGCGATCAGCTGGTCAAGGCGTTCCATCGCGCGGATGGCCAGGGGCGAGTTGGCGTCGTTCACCGGCTCGATCCCCCACAGGCGGACCTCGACCCCCTCAGCGCGCAGTGTCACCGCATCAATCGCCTGCATGGGGCGCTGGATACGGTCGGGCATCGTCGGTGCCGCCATGACCGGCGTCGCGGGAACGGCAGGCACCGCAGGCCCCTGCTGGGCAAAGGCGGGGGCCGCCGCAGCCAGCATCAGCGTTGTCAGGAGAGTAAGAAGCGTCTTGGACATCGAAAAACCTTTTGTATGTCGTCGCGGTTAAATGGGTCAGCGCACGGTTTCGCGCGGCGGGGTACTGGTATCGTCGCGGGTGTCGTCGCCTTTGCGCGATGCCTTGCCCGCACCACTGTAGGAAAACGCCAGTTTGTCGTCGGCGACGTCGATGGTCACGCCCCCGCCCTTGGTCAGGCGGCCGAACAGCAATTCGTCCGCCAGCGGTTTCTTGACATGTTCCTGAATGATGCGCGCCAGCGGGCGGGCACCCATTGCAGGGTCGTAGCCCTTGCGGCCAAGCCACGCACGCGCGGCATCGGTCAGCGCGATGGTGACACCGCGATCCGACAGCTGCACTTCGAGCTGCATGACGAACTTGTCAACAACACGGCCAATCGTTTCGGGGCCAAGCGGCGCGAAGGGTACGATGGCATCCAGGCGGTTGCGGAATTCGGGGCTGAAGGTGCGGTTGATCGCCTCCTCGTCATCACCGACGCGCATGCTGCTGTTAAAGCCGATGCCGGGCTTGGCCAGTTCGGCCGCACCTGCGTTGGTGGTCATGATGATGATGGCGTTTCTGAAGTCGACGGTCTTGCCGTTGTTGTCGGTCAGCTTGCCGTAGTCCATGACCTGCAACAAAATGTTGTACAAATCCGGATGCGCCTTTTCGATTTCATCGAGCAACAGCAGGCAATGCGGGTGCTGGTCGACCTTTTCGGTCATCAACCCGCCCTGATCGAAACCGACATAGCCCGGGGGTGCCCCGATCAGGCGCGACACGCTGTGGCGCTCCATATATTCGGACATGTCAAAGCGGATCAGCTCAAGCCCGAGCGTTTTCGCCAGTTGCCGCGCTACTTCCG
>JAEXMB010000078.1 GCA_023444705.1 Pseudomonadota bacterium
CCGCGACCATTCCGGCGTTGTGGGTCGTGGCGTTCCTGCTGTTTCGCTTTTTTGACATCTACAAGCCGTGGCCCGCATCTTATTTCGACAACAAAAAGCGCGGTGGCTGGGACGTCATGCTCGACGATGTGATTGCGGGGCTGTTCGCGCTCTGCGGCGTCGCCTTCCTCGCCCTTCAAATTCCAGTATAGACAGGACCGTTTACATGTCGATTTTCAGCGCCACGCAAACAGATAACGCCGCCGCCGTCCTGCAGGCCGCGCGCGACAAAAAGCTGATGCTGGCCACGGCGGAATCCTGCACCGGTGGTATCATCGCGGGCTGCCTGACGGAAATTGCCGGATCGTCGGATGTCTTTGACCGCGGTTTCATTACCTATTCCTATGACGCCAAGATCGTCAACCTCGGCGTTTCGCAAGACACCCTGACAACGCACGGCGCGGTGAGCGAGGAAACCGCCTATGAAATGGCCAAGGGCGCGCTGGCGCACAGCAAGGCGCAGATCGCGCTTGCGGTCACCGGCATCGCAGGGCCCGGCGGCGCCACGCCCGACAAGCCGGTTGGCCTTGTCTATATCGGCATCGCCAATGCCAGAACCGGCGAGGTCAAGACCATCAAGAACAACTTTGCCGGCGATCGTGCAGGCGTGCGCACAGCCACGCTCGACAAAGCGCTCGGCCTGCTGGCGCAGGAAATCGCAAAAGCCTGATATATGTGATTAGGGACGCGGCGCGCCAGTATTGCGCACCACCGTTGGCAGCGGCGGCAACTCCTTGCCACCCTTGAGGTGCATCACCAGCCGGTCAGCCGCCGCGCCAAAGAATTCATCCAGCGGGCGGCGCGTGGCGAAATGCGTGGACAGCCCATCGCGTGCATCCAGCACAAAACCGTTATGGCTGACCTGATTGTCGTTGGCGGCAGCACTGCCGAAATGGCTCGACAGTTTTTCGATCTTCGCAAAGCAATTGGCGGCAAGGTCAACCAGCAGGAAGGCCGATTGCGCCTCCACCGGCAGAGAGCGCGCATCAAAGCGCCCCTTGCCGATGCCAAGGTCGTCAAGCGTGGCATCGGTGGTGATACCGACCTCGAAAAACGGCGCGCCGCCGTCAAAGCGGTGCCAGGCCCCCTGTTTTCTTTCTTCATCGCTGAGCTTGAGCGTATAGGCGCGCACATCAAAGCGCAGCGCGTCGACCGCGGCCTGTGCGTAGCCGTAATCGACCAGAAAATCCTTCATCATCTCAATATACGACAACGCCTCGACGTCTTCTTCCCATGTCAGGGGCATTTCGCTGTAGTTGGAAAATTCGCTCGTTTTCATGGACAGTCCCCGCCTGTGCGCACAATGTTCAAATCGTACACAGTATGCACTATTTTATATATTATGTCAATTAAATGGAAATTTAATCTATATTAATCAACTATATAGGTCTTTTGCACGTTGTTCGAAAGCTTCGATCATCTTCACAAGCGCCTTTTGGAAGAACTGCTCGACCAGACTTTCGAACAGCTTGCTGCTGAGCGAAAAGTCCACATAGAAATCAACCTCGCAACGGTCCTTGCCAAGGTCGGTAAACACCCATTTGTTGTGCAGGTGGCGCATGGGGCCCTTGAGGTATTCAACCTCGATCGCATTGGGGCGGATCATATGCACGCGGCTGGAAAATACCTCGCGGAACATCTTGTAGCCGACGATGACGTCAGCTTCGAGGTAATGCTCCTTGCGCATATTGACGCGCGCGCCAAGGCACCACGGCAGAAACTGCGGATATTTTTCAATATCCATGACAAGGTCGAACAGCTGTCCGGCCGTGTAAGGCAGAATGCGGGTTTCCTTGTGGGAAGGCATTTATTTCGCGGCCAGTTTCGCTTCGCGCGCGGCGCGCAACTTTTCGAAATCGGCATCCGCGTGATATGACGAGCGCGTCAGCGGCGACGCCGACACCATCAGGAAACCCTTGGCACGCGCGATGCTTTCGTAGGACTTGAACTCCTCCGGCGTGACATAGCGGTCAAGCGCCGCATGCTTGGGCGTGGGCTGCAGATACTGGCCGATGGTCAGAAAATCAACGTCGGCTGCGCGCAGGTCGTCCATAACCTGCATGATTTCTGTCTTGCTTTCGCCAAGGCCGACCATGATGCCGGATTTGGTGAAGATCGACGGATCGTGCTTTTTGATGTCCGCCAGCAAAGCCAGCGAGGTGAAATAGCGCGAACCCGGACGGATCGTCGGGTACAGGCGCGGCACGGTTTCAAGGTTATGGTTGAACACATCCGGGCGCGCCTTGGCGATCGCCTCGGTTGCTCCCGGTTTGTCCTTGAAATCGGGCGTAAGGATTTCAATCGTCGTGCCCGGTGACAGGCGGCGGATCTCGCTGATGGTTTTAACGAATTGCTCGGCACCGCCGTCTTCAAGATCGTCACGATCGACCGAGGTGACGACAACGTGTTTAAGACCCAGTTTTTGCACGCCGATGGCGACACGCGCAGCTTCGAACGGATCAAGCTTGTCGGGTATACCCGTGGCGACGTTGCAGAACGAGCATGCACGCGTGCAGGTCGCGCCTAAAATCATAAAGGTCGCGTGTTTTTGCTTCCAGCACTCGCCGATGTTGGGGCATGCCGCTTCCTCGCACACGGTGGCAAGGTTGAGCTGGCGCATGATCTTGCCCGTTTCATGGTATTCGGGCGATGTCGGCGCCTTGACGCGGATCCACTCCGGCTTGCGCAGGATGACGCTGTCGGGACGATTGCGTTTTTCAGGGTGGCGGTGTTCGGATTTTTTCTTTTCCGTGACTGCCGGCGATGTGTCGTCGTTGTGTTCCATGCGCATAATCTAACCCTGCACGCGAAAACAGCAACAGCCTTGCATAAAAATTATAAATAACTGAATTCAATGCGCTTTTTGTATTTAACATATTATAAATACCTTGCTTTTATAATGGTGGCAAAGCGTGACTCGAAAAGGAATTGCCATGACCGACCATCACAAAAAGATCGATGTAATCATTACTGCCGAGCCTGCTCCGCAAAAACCCGGCCTTTCAGCCGCCATGCAACGTGCGGCCAGGGCGCAACAGGTCGTCGTCGGCGCGCAGGCTTTCGATGCGCAGGGCCATATCAGCCCCGATGCACTTGATGTTATCAGTACGGTGATGAGCCGCGGCGGCACTGTGGTCGTCGACCTGCCTGCGGCCGCCCGTCAGGCTGATACCTTCAATGCCTTTGCCAGTGCCGTGCTGAACAGTGCCGATGCCAAGGCGGGTCACCGCAATACCGGCCAGATGTTGTTCGCAGGCGCGGTTGACGCCCCTCTTGTCGCAACAGCCAAGCCGCCTGCCCCGCGTCGCCATTGATATGAAATTGCCCCGCGCCCTTAAGAGCATTTTTAATGCCGTCGCCGCGCAAATACCGGTGATCGGCCCGCATGCGGGTATAGAACCGGCACTGTTGCTTTCCGGGCATAAACGTCTGGGATGGATTCCCGCCCTCACCGATCCGGAGGTGATTGAACGTATTCGCGGAGAAGCACGCCGCGAATACGACATCCAGAAAGAACTCGACGATGCCGTCGCGGCGGGCAAGTTGAAATCCCTTGATGTCGTATATAAGCAGCAGGGCAATTTCCTCGGCGGCACCGTGCGCCATTATTGCCAGCCGCAATTCGAGGAAGAAATGCGCCTGATCGCGCGCATCAATGAAAAACTTTTCAACCGCGAACAGCCGGATGAAAAGCTTGGAAAAAGTTTTGGTGATTACCTCGGCTACCGCAAGCGCGACCAGTTGCTGTGGAAGATTTTACCGGATTTACCACGCCCCGTGCAGGATGCTATTTATGCGCTTAACCGCACCGTTGCCCAGCCCGCCTACCAGCAACATATGTTGCACAAGGCCGGACGGCCGGATTTCAAGCCAATAACCTAAACCGATGGACGTTGCTGCTTGGCCAGCAAGCTGTCGTAAGCACGCGCCTTTTCGCCCGCGACCTTGCCTTTGGCGTTGTCGCCTTCCCATTTGTTGTCGACCAGCGGGCGGTAATCATTCCATCCGGCGACCAGCTTGCCCTCGGCCACGAATTGCGCGCAACGCTCCAGGAACAGCGGACCTTTGGCGCGGCTGCGCGCGGCGGCGTTAAAGGCGCTGCGCAGCGGCTTGAAATGCCTGCCCTGCAGGCCAAGGTTCACGGGACGGATATCATCCGACAACATTTTGACGGCACGGCGGTCGACCACCACGGGGATGCCCTCGGGGAACTCCGCGTTGCCGACTGGCAAGCGGCCCATATTGCGCAGGCCCGTATCCCAGAAGTTGATCCCCTCGTCCTTTAGCGCCGCCTTGACGAAATGATAGTTGGCCTTGTCGTCTTCAAAGCGACATGCCGGGCAGATTTCAACCACCGCGTCGCCCGCATCAAACGTGCCAAGGGGTTGCAATACCCACTGGCTGGGGCGCACTGGATTTTCTTCCTTGAATTCGATGCGGATCACAAGGCCGTAAGCATTGCTGAAAATCAAAATGCCGTCGGCACCGGGCATGCAGTGGTCGGTTGTTTGCGGCACCGGCAGGCCAAGGCGCACAAATGCGTCCGTAATGCCTTGCCGCGTGCTTTCGTCAGGGAAATACAGCGCCAGCGTATCGGCAAAGCTTTGCGGGCCCTCTGACTGTATCTTGTCAATGAAGGCATTGCGGATCGCAACGAAGGCTTTGCGCTGTTTCTTGTCCATGCGCGCGACATTAGCGCATGGACTACGTTAAATCAAGAAGGCCTAAGGTACTGAAATAACTAATTTTCGGCTAGTGATTTCAGGCTTGCAAGCCCGCGTTCGAAATCCTGCCCGACCATCTTTTCGCAATTGATGAAGACATTCATCACCTTGCCGATGATGTTCTGCTTGCCCTGCATCGTCCACAACACTTCAGTACCGCCATCGACGGCTTCCAGCTCATAGACCACTTCATTGCTGGCCTTGAACGGGCGCAGCATGTTCAGGCGCAAGACGATGCGGCTGTTGGGGGCACTTTCGACAATCTCGATATCGCCCGCGCCGACCTTGTTGTTACCCGCCCACGTATACTTTGCGCCGACGCCGCTTTCAGGGCCGCTGAACGTGCGCTTGATCGCCGGATCTTTTTCAAACGGCGACCAGCGGACCGCTTCGCGCGGGCTATTCATGAACGCAAAGATTTTTTCCGGTGTCGCCGCGATATAACGCATGCGGCCGATGCGAAAAACATCCGGCTGGCGTTCGGCGTAAATGACCAGAACCCCTACTACAAATGTTACCAGCAGTAGAAAGGTTGTCATCACGATACCTGCTTAGAAATGGATGGCGCGGCCATACGCGTCAAGCACTGCTTCGTGCATTGCCTCGCTGATGGTCGGATGCGGGAAGACCGTGTGCATCAGCTCGGCCTCGGTGGTTTCAAGCGTCTTGCCGACGACGTAGCCCTGAATCATCTCTGTCACTTCGGCACCGACCATATGCGCGCCCAGCAATTCGCCGGTTTTGGCATCGAATACGGTCTTGATGAAACCTTCGGGTTCGCCAAGCGCGATTGCCTTGCCGTTGCCGATGAAGGGAAACTTGCCGACCTTGAGCTGATAGCCCGCCTCTTTCGCTTTCGCTTCGGTCAGACCGACCGAGGCGATTTGCGGATGGCAATAGGTGCAACCGGGAATGTTTTCTTTCTTCATCGGATGCACATCGGGCAGGCCTTTGATCTTCTCCACACAGATAATGCCCTCGTGGCTGGCCTTGTGCGCAAGCCACGGCGCACCGGCGACGTCACCAATGGCGTAAACGCCGGGTTCGTCCGTCTGGCACCACTGGTTGGTGACGAGATGCCCGCGATCCAATTTAACCTTGGTATTTTCAAGGCCGAGGTTTTCGGTGTTGGGGGAAATACCGACAGCGGAAATCACGCGGTCAACGGTGATCTTTTCAACCTTGCCGCCGACCTCGATATGCGCGGTCACGTTGTTGCCGCCCTTTTCAAGCTTGGCGACCTTGGCCGAGGTCAAAATCTTCATACCTTGCTTTTCAAATGCCTTTTTGGCGAAGGCAGACACTTCGGCATCCTCGACCGGCACGATACGGTCCATCACCTCGGCGATGGTGACCTCTGCCCCCATGCTGCGATAGAAGCTCGCGAATTCGACGCCAATCGCGCCCGAGCCGACAACCAGCACCGATTTCGGCATTTCTTTGGGGGTCATCGCCTCGCGATAGGACCATACCAGCTTGCCGTCGGGCTCCAGCCCCGGCAACTGGCGTGCGCGCGCGCCCGTGGCGATAATGATGTGCTTGGCATTGACCGTGGCCACAGATTTGCCGTCTTTGCTGACATCAACCGCGCCTTTGCCCTTGAGCATGGCGGAGCCCTCGATCACGGTAACCTTGTTTTTCTTCAGCAGGTGCTTGATGCCGCCCGAAAGCTGGGCTGCAACTTTACGCGAACGCTCGACGACCTTGGTGAAATCAAAGCTGACTTTTTCAACCTTGAGGCCGAATTCCTCGGCACGGTGCATCATGTGGTAAAGCTCGGATGATCTCAGCAAAGCCTTGGTCGGGATGCAGCCCCAGTTGAGGCAGATGCCGCCAAGCTCCGCACGCTCGATCACGCAGGTGTTAAAACCAAGCTGTGCCGCGCGGATCGCCGCCACATAACCGCCGGGGCCGCCGCCGATGACGGCGATGTCAAAAGATTGTGCAGACATTACAAAATCAGCCCCATCGGGTTTTCGATCAGTTTCTTGAAGACCTGCAGATATTCAGCACCCACAGCACCATCAATCGCCCGGTGGTCAAACGATGCGGTCACCGTCATGACGTTGGCGACCTTGACCTGACCGTCCTTGACGACGGCACGCTGTTCACCCGCACCGACAGCCAGAATGGCGGCCTGCGGCGGATTGATAATGGCCGAAAATTCGCGGATGCCGAACATGCCGAGGTTTGACACCGAAATGGTGCCGCCCTGAAATTCAGCGGGCTTGAGCTTGCCTTCGCGCGCGCGCAGGCCAAGGTCTTTCATTTCGTTTGAAATGTCCTTGAGCGATTTGCCCGCAGCATCGGTGATGATCGGCGTGATCAGGCCGTTGTCAGTCGCAACTGCCACCGATACGTCAGCACGGGTATATTGCACGATAGCGTCATCCGTCCACGACACGTTGGCCTTGGGGAATTTCGCCAGTGCCTGCGCGGTTGCCTTGATAACGAAATCGTTGACCGACAGCTTGTAGCGGTCCGCACCTTCATTGAGCTGTTTGCGCAAGTTCAGGAGCGCGTCGATCTCGCAATCGACGGTCAGGTAGAAATGCGGCACCAGTTGCTTGGATTCCGACAGGCGGCGCGCGATAACCTTGCGCACGCCGGAATTTGGGATCAGCTCGTAGGGAATGCCATAGGCATCAGCCAGTGCGCGCGCATCGGGGCCGCTGGCCACAGGGGCCGCAGCCGCTTTGCCAGCCGCAGCCGGCGCGGCAGCACCGGCAGGTGCCTTATCAAGATCGGCCTTGACGATGCGGCCATGCGGACCCGAACCTTTGACAGTTGCAAGGTTGATGCCTTTTTCCTTGGCGATGCGCTTGGCCAGCGGCGATGCGAAAATGCGCTCGCCCGTAGGCGCGCTTGCCGCAGGTGCGGCCGCAGGCTTGGCCGCAGCAGGCGCTGCCGCCACAGGTGCCGCAGGCGCAGGCGCGACAGCGGCAGGTTTTTTGTCGTTGGCGGCGGCCTTGTCGAGATCGGCAGCGCTTTCGCCGTCTTCCAGCAGCATGGCGATCACGGTATTGACCGCGACACCTTCGGTGCCAGCAGGCACGAGGATTTTCGCCAGCGTGCCTTCATCGACCGCTTCGACTTCCATCGTCGCCTTGTCGGTTTCGATTTCGGCAATGACCTGCCCCGCCTTGACGGTGTCGCCCTCTTTCTTGACCCATTTGGCAAGCTTGCCTTCGGTCATGGTGGGCGACAGTGCGGGCATGAGAACCTTATGCGGCATAAGACACCTTTTGCGCAGCTTCGATGATGTGTTCGACTTGCGGCAACGCAAGTTTTTCAAGATTGGCGGCATAGGGCATCGGCACGTCGGCGCCATAGACGCGAATGACGGGCGCGTCGAGGTGATCGAAGCACTGCTCCATCATGATCGCGGCCATTTCCGAGCCCATGCCCGCGTAATGCCAGCCTTCTTCGACGCTGACCAGACGGTTGGTCTTCTTCACGCTATTGACGATAGTTTCGGTATCAAGCGGGCGCAGGGTGCGCAGGTTGATGACCTCCGCCGAAATGCCCTGCTCGGCCAGCTTTTCAGCGGCTTGCAGTGCCACGCCAACCATGCGCGAGAACGCGGTGATGGTGACGTCTGTCCCTTCGCGCTCGATCTTTGCCTTGCCGATGGGCAGGACGAAATCGTCGCTGTCGGGCACTTCGAACGACTGACCGTACATGATTTCGTTTTCAAGGAAGACAACCGGATTGGGGTCGCGGATTGCGGCCTTGAGCAGGCCTTTCGCATCCGCCGACGACCACGGCGCAATCACTTTCAGGCCCGGGCAATGCGCATACCAGCTGGCAAAACATTGCGAGTGCTGAGCAGCAACGCGGCTGGCGGCCCCGTTGGGACCACGGAAGACGATGGGGCAGCCAAGCTGGCCGCCAGCCATGTAAAGTGTTTTCGCGGCCGAGTTGATGATGTGGTCAATCGCCTGCATAGCGAAGTTCCACGTCATGAACTCGACAACGGGCTTAAGGCCCGCAAAGGCCGCACCCGTGGCGATACCGGCAAAGCCGTATTCAGTGATCGGCGTGTCGATCACGCGCTTGGCACCGAATTCCTGCAACAGGTTTTGCGTGACCTTGTACGCACCCTGATATTCGGCGACTTCCTCACCCATCACAAAGACATCGCCGTCTTTGCGCATTTCTTCGGCCATCGCGTCGCGCAGAGCTTCGCGCACGGTCAGCGACTTGGTCGGGCCGGTCCATTCTTTTTCGGCGGCAGGTGCCACAGCAACTGGGGCCGCCATCGATGCGGGTGCGCATGACGGTTGCGCAAAATCCGATACCGCTTTCGCCTTGGGTGCAGCTTCGGCGGCGGGCGCATCGGCAGCGCTTTCGCCGTCTTCGAGCAGGACAGCGATCGGCGTGTTGACGGCAACGCCTTCGGTGCCTTCGGCGATCAGGATCTTGCCGAGGATGCCCTCGTCGACCGCTTCGACTTCCATCGTCGCCTTGTCGGTTTCGATCTCGGCGATCACTTGTCCGGCCTTGACAGTGTCGCCTTCTTTTTTAACCCATTTGGACAGCTTGCCCTCGGTCATCGTGGGTGACAGTGCGGGCATGAGGATTTGGATGGACATTAGTTGTTCTCCTCGATCAGGACATCGGTCCACAGTTCCGACGGATCGGGCTCGGGGCTTTGTTGTGCAAATTCGGCGGATTCATTGACGACCGCCTTGACGTCTTTTTCGATGACTTTGAAGTCGTCGTCGCTGTATTTGCCAAGTTCGAGAATGATCTTTTTCAGGTTCTCGATCGGGTCGCGCTGCTCGCGCATTTGCTCGACCTCGTCCTTGCTGCGGTATTTGCCGGGATCGGACATCGAGTGGCCGCGATAGCGGTAGGTGTTGAATTCAAGGATATAGGGGCCGTTGCCGCCGCGCACGTATTCGACAGCCTTGAGTGCCGCCGCGCGCACGGTCAGCACGTCCATGCCATCCACCTTTTCGTTGGGGATGTCATAGCCGTCACCGCGCTTGGACAGGTCGCCCGCCGCGTGGCGCGCCTGACTGGTGCCCATGCCGTACTTGTTGTTCTCGATGATAAAGATAATCGGCAGTTTCCACAGCGAGGCCATGTTGTAGGCCTCGTAGATCTGGCCCTGGTTGGCCGCACCATCGCCATAGTATGCGGTGGTGATGCCGTTATCGCCGCGGTACTTGTGCGCGAAGGCAAGCCCCGCACCCAGCGGTGCGGTGGCGCCGACAATGCCGTGGCCGCCGTAAAAGCCTTTCTCGCGGCTGAACATGTGCATCGAGCCGCCTTTGCCTTTGGAATAGCCGCCCTTGCGGCCCGTCAGCTCGGCCATGACGCCGTTGGCGGTCATGCCACAGGCCAGCATGTGGCCGTGGTCGCGGTAGGCGGTAATAACCGTGTCTTGCTCCTGCAACGCAGACTGCATGCCGACAACAACGGCTTCCTGCCCGATGTAGAGGTGGCAGAAACCGCCGATCAGGCCCATGCCGTAGAGCTGGCCGGCTTTCTCCTCAAAACGGCGGATGAGCAGCATGTCTTTGTAATACTGCATCATTTGATCCGGCGAAGCGATGTTGCCGGGTGACGTTACGACGTCGCGTTTAGCTGAACCTTGCGCCACGGAAATACCTCGTCTGGCTGGGGTAAAAAGGACTGCACATACTTAAAGCCGCAGGCGCGGATTTGCAAGCTTGGCGGTAAAGCTACCGCCTTTATGTTGCATTGCAATATTCCACAATGTCAGGGTGTTTGCAGGATAACGCGCTCGTCGGTCTTGACGAAACCCAGCACCACGCGCGCACGCTCATCAAGCAGGTCAAGATCGATGCCGTCAGGGCGCAACAGGCGCACGCGGTTTTCAAGGGCGATACGCTCCGCACGCTTGGCTTCCAGCTTTTCTTCTGCCTGCACCAGCTTGATCTGCAAGCCTTTATTGGCGAAGAAGCCACGGTCGCCGTGCAGCAGGTGATAGGCAAAATACATGCACAACAGCATGCTCAGCACGGTGCCGAGTGTTTGTTGTATCGAGACTTTTTGCTTTTTCGCCCTCATGATTTCACTGAATCACAGACGAGTCTGGCCGTCAAGAAAAATCCTATGATTCAATACGTTATCCACATAGGCCCTGTTCATTGATTGACAGAACAAACAAAGGGCGTATATTCACCTCAACCCAAGAACAAAGGATAAACGCGCCATGACCAGCCAGCACCAGATCACTCTGCAAAACTTCAAAATCGGCAACGACCTGCCCTTCGTTTTGCTGGCCGGCCCCTGCCAGATCGAAAGCCGCGATCACGCCTTTGACATCGCAGGATCGCTCAAGGAAACCACCACCGCGCTTGGCATTCCTTTCGTCTACAAATCATCCTACGACAAGGCCAACCGCACCTCGCTCAAGGGCAAGCGCGGCATTGGCATGGAGCAAGGGCTTGAAGTCCTCGCCGACGTCAAAAAAGAATTCGGCTGCCCCGTCATCACTGACATCCACACCGCCGAGCAATGCGACTTTGCCGCGAAGTTTGTCGACATCCTGCAAATCCCCGCCTTCCTGTGCCGCCAGACCGACCTGCTGGTCGCCGCCGCCAAGACCGGCAAGATCATCAACGTGAAAAAAGGCCAGTTCCTGGCACCGTGGGACATGAAAAACGTCGCCGCGAAAATCACCGAAAGCGGCAACCCCAACGTCATGCTGTGCGAACGCGGCACCTCGTTTGGCTATAACACCCTTGTCAACGACATGCGCGGCCTGCCCATCATGGCCGAAACCGGCCTGCCCGTCGTGATCGACGCCACCCACTCCGTCCAGCAACCGGGCGGCCTTGGCGGCTCGTCGGGCGGTGACCGCCGCATGGTACCCTACATCGCGCGCGCGGCTGTTGCTTGCGGCGTTGCGGCCGTCTTCATGGAAACCCACGAAAACCCCGACAGCGCACCGTCGGACGGCCCCAACATGCTGTACCTCAAAGACATGAAAGCCGTGCTGGAACAACTGCAAGGCATCGACCGCCTGATCAAGCCGCAAGCCTACGCCAGCGCGGCCAAAGCGGCATAAACAAAAAAACCCCGCACACTGCGGGGTTTTTACTGATCGCCTCAACAAAGGTTTAGCGCAGATACGCCAGAACCTTGTTCATGTTCGCGGCAAAGGTGGAAAGCTCCTGTTCGGTCAGCTGGCCGTTACCATCGGTATCAGCCACATCGAACAGGCGGTTGGTGACGGTGGCCAACTCGGCCTTGCTGACGGTACCGTTGCGGTCGGTGTCAATCGCCGCCATGCTGGCCTTGGCAAGCGCTGCGGATTTGAGACTGTCAAGACCGGTTGGCGACTTTGACGTCGTAGTGGCGGTGCCGCTGTTCCAGTTTTGTAGCCCCTGCAGGATGGTGGTGGTTGTGTCGGATTGCGCAAAAGCCTGCGCAGAAAGCATCGCCACCGCAATGACAACCGCGGAAAGAGCTGATTTGAACTTCATGATGAACCTCGCCTTGTATAAACTATAGTGACTTCCTCAACGATAAAATGCCACAGACCGTTCCTGAAACGAAGCAGACAATTTAAGCCATGACCATCACGCTCGCCATCGACTTTGAAACCGCCAATTACCCGCGTGAAAGCGCGATTGCGCTTGGCCTGTCCGTCATCGAAAATAATACCGTGCGCGAAACGCGCAGCTGGATGTTCAAACCCGTGCCCGACCCGCGTTTTGACCCCACGCGTATTTACATCCGCCGCGATTTCATCGCCATTCACGGCATCACCTCGCGCATGCTCAAGGATAAACATTTCTTTGACGGCTACTGGCACGAAATGCAGCCGTACTTTGAAGAAGCCGACCAGTTGATCGCCCATAATGCCGGATTTGACCGCAACGTACTGGCCGCCGTTCTTGCGCATTACGAATTCCCGCCCGTGCGCCATCCGTGGCAATGCACGGTGAATATTTCACGCACCAGCTGGCCGGGGTTGATCAATCACAAACTGTCGACGGTGGCGCAACATCTTGGTATCGCGCTCAACCACCACGAAGCCGCCTCGGATGCCGAGGCCTGCGCGCGCATCTTCATCGCATCGCAAGACGCAAAGACCGCCGCCGCCTAAACCGGCTGGCGCGCGCCTTTGCCGATCGGCCAATAGCCGCAATCAAACGTGAACGGCACGGGTGTGTCTGTTTTTTCCAGATGGATATGCCAGCCCTGCGGCAAAAAGGCGCTGACACAATGCAGATTTTCGACCTCATGCACATAGTCGCGGTGGCGCGACTGCCATTGCGGCGCCTGTTTGAGCGCGCGCACCTGCGCCTTTGACGCCGTCGGCGCCACAACGAAGACATTTTGATGCAACTCGCTGAAGTCGCCCGGGGCATAGCCACCCAGATTGACAAACCACAGCTTGTCCGCGCCGCTGTAGGGCGTATCGCGCAAAATGATATTGTGGCCATCAGCCGAGGTCAGTTCGCCCCAGCAATCCAGATGCAGGCTTTGCGGCGTGCCCCACCAGCTCTGCTTGATCGCGGGGATGCATTCCTCAAGCGTGGGTGCGACGACAAAACGGGCATCATGCAGTTCGATCAGCGAGGCTGGCGTTTCGCCGCCGATATAAAAGGCAAAAAGCTTCATCAGCCTTTTTTGCCCGCCTCCGTCTTGGCCTTGGTGGTGGCGGTCACGCCCATCAGTTCTTTAACCTTGGCAATGTCGGATGCCGAGAGTTCCTTGCCACGCGACTGCGACTGGATAAAGGCGGCCGTATAGGGGGTCAGGCGCAGGAAAACGCCTGCGTTGTGTTCTTTTTTGTCACCCTCGCCCATCGTGTACTCAATCAGCAACCCGGGCTCGCCCTTGGCGTTCTGGAAGACGTCTTTCTTGACGATCTTGCCCTGCTTTTCATAGCCCGCAACCAGGCCTTGCGCGGCGGCGGTCATTAGCTTCTTGTCTTCATCGGGTTTGCCGGGCAGTGCATAAACGGCCATGCTCACTTTGCGCGCCGACGCCTTGAAGTTTTTTTCAACAGGCGTATAGACCAATGCGGCGACACGGCCCTGATCGACGAAATCGGCCCAGACGAAATGCGGTGACCCCAGGTGCGCTGCCAGCGGCAACATGTCGGTGCCGATCTTGTTGAGGATCGCTTTGCCCTTCTCGTCGGTCTGCGGTGTTTCAAATGCCTGCGCAGGCATGACAGCGGCGGCAAAAAATACGGTAAAGGCAAGGATGGTCAAAAAGCGTTTCATGGTCAAATATCCCTCTCGCGGATGGCTGGACTATACGCTATCCTTATAGCCTGAGAAGGGGGATTTTATGGTTTCCCCCGCCCGTTTCCCGATTTTTGCCCCTGAAGGAGCCATCCACCATGACCGCTATCGTCGATATTTTTGCCCGCGAGATCCTCGACAGCCGCGGCAACCCGACCCTTGAGGTCGATGTCGAGCTGGAAAGCGGTGTGCGCGGGCGCGCGGCGGTACCCTCGGGCGCCTCGACCGGCGCCCACGAGGCGGTTGAAAAGCGCGATGGCGACAAGGCGCGCTATAGCGGCAAAGGCGTGCGCAAGGCTGTCGACGCCGTCAATACCGAGATTTTTGAAACCCTGTCGGGTATCGAAGCAACCGAACAGACCCTCATCGACCAGATGATGATCGAGCTGGATGGCACTGAAAACAAATCACGTTTGGGCGCCAACGCCACCCTTGGCGTCAGCCTTGCCGTGGCGCGCGCCGCCGCCGAAGAACTCGACCTGCCGCTTTACCGCTATATCGGCGGTACCTTTGCCCACCTGCTGCCGACCCCGATGATGAACATCATCAACGGCGGTGCCCATGCCGACAACTCGGTTGATTTTCAGGAGTTTATGATCCTGCCTGTCGGTACCAACAGCGTTGCGGACTCCGTACGCATCGGCTCGGAAATTTTCCATTCGCTCAAAAAACTGCTGTCGGAAAACGGTTTTAACACTGCCGTCGGCGATGAAGGCGGCTTCGCGCCCAACTTTAAAAACTCCGATCAAGCACTTGAATACATTGTCAAGTCGATCAAGAATGCAGGTTACGAGGCCGGAAAGGACGTTTTCCTCGGTCTTGACGTTGCCTCGACCGAATTCTTCAAGAAAGGCAAATATCACCTTGAAGGCGAAGGCAAAACATTCGATGCCGACGGCATGATCAGCTATTACGAGCGTCTGGTCAGCAAATTCCCCATCGTATCGATCGAAGACGGCATGGCCGAAGACGATTGGGCCGGCTGGCAGGAACTCACCAGCCGCCTTGGCAAAAAGGTCCAGCTGGTCGGCGACGATCTGTTCGTCACCAATACCAAGCGCCTCAAGCGCGGGATCGAGGAACAATCCGCCAACGCCATCCTGATCAAAGTCAACCAGATCGGCACATTGAGCGAAACCCTCAATGCCGTGCAGACCGCCCAAAAGGCCGGTTTTGGCGTGGTGATCTCCCACCGCTCGGGCGAGACCGAGGACAGCACCATCGCCGACCTCGCCGTTGCCACCAATGCGGGCCAGATCAAGACCGGCTCGCTGTCGCGCTCGGACCGTATCGCCAAGTACAACCAGCTGATCCGCATCGAAGAAGAGCTTGGTCCCGCCGGCGTCTACGCGGGCCGCAATGGCCTCAAGGCGGCAGCACTGGCAACCCCCAAGCTGCGCAGCGTCACCGGCGGCAAATCCGGCGGCAAGAAAAAGGCGAAATAAGGCTTGAAGGCGCGTTTAGCGCGACGGCTTGATCAGAGTGGCCTTGCGCGCGCCGTTTTGCGACGGGCTTGTGCTAAACGCATTGGCAACATCGTGGCCTGCCATATAGTTGTTGCGCGCGGCCAAGGTGACGATTTGTCTCTGCAGGGACGCATAGCAATCCGCATCGGTAATATCATAGGACCACATACGTGAGTCTGATCCGATGCCCAGCGTCGCGTTGAAGTAGCTGAGCGCCAGTATGGTTTTTTCAGGCAGCGCCAGCAGCGACAGAATATGGCGGTTGTTGCCGATATTCAAAAAACCGCTGAAGGTCGCGGTGCCGCCCTGGCCGTTGACGGGCTTGAAGGTATCAGCCCCGACCCAGCCGGTGATTTCAAACGTCACATCAATGCCGGCACTCTGCAACGCGCCGATTGCGCGGCTCAGGCTGGAGAGGACCTGATTGTTGGTATCGTTATCAAGCTCGGCAACGCTCGCGGCAAAGATGTCGTGCAGTTCTTCCGGCCCGATGATATGGACTTTTTCGCTCATCAGACAGGATGCCCGGGTTTGAGAAGTGCTGGCTTGGCCAGCTGGAAGCGGTTATCACGCGGGCCGTGATTGAACGCGCAGGCCACGTCATTTTCTTCAATGAATTTGTTTTCGACCGCCAGATTGATGATGCGTTGCTGCAGTTTTTGATAGCAGTCGCGGTCATAGAGCGAGAATTCTTCCTTGCGGTCTTCGACCGAACCGAAAGACGCGTTGTAAAAACTCAGCGCCCAGAATTTGCGGCTGGCGTCGTCATTGGTCAGCAACGACAAGACGTGGCGGTTGTTGCCGATACGCAGCGTGCCGTTGATGTCGGCGTTGCATTCGTTTTCACCCAGAAAGCTGGCCGAACCCGGCCAGCCGGAAATCTCGAATTCAACATCCAATCCACCGTCGCGCAACGCGCCGATGGCGCGGCTGAGGTTGCGGATCTCATCGCGCAACCCGAGTTGTTCAAGCTCCGACACCCCGCCGCCAAAGGCGTCGCGAATTTGGGCAGCGGATAAAAACGTATGGGTAATCTTTCTTGGCATGGCCGTATATTATACAGACCAAATTAATATGTCAAATAAAATCAATCGATTGATAATAAAGGATAAATTTCACATTTATGCCCTTAAACCGGTATTAATGATCCAAGCGGCGGCCAAAATCGGGATATTCGTCCGAACCCAGCAACACCTTGCGCAAGACCACATCGCCCAGTGCCGCACGGTAATGCCCGCCATCGGCGAACCACTGCATGCGGCTCGTGGTATCTCCTTCGGCTGGCACTTCCTCGCGCGTCAGGCTGTTGGGATAGGCAAAATCCCACAACGGATACTGTTGCGCGTGGAATTCTTTCGCGACTTCGTAGTTGATCAACATCAGGCTCGACTTCCATTCGCTGACGCGGATCATCGTGACGGAATCCGCGCGTTCTTTTTCGAGCTGGCTGATATGGATGGGCGAAATGACCAGATAGACCTGGATATTGTTTTTGCGGGCAAAACGCAGCATCTCCCGATACTGCCAAAAGGTATCGTCATTGGTCTTGTCGCTATAGGAAAAGCTGAAATTGTCGATCGACGTTTCCGCCGCTGCAGGGTCTTTGATAAAACGGTGTGCCGCGCCATACCGTGCTATATCGAAGTCGACATCGCGCGATTCCTTGTGACCATTTTCCTTGGTAAAGGCATAGCGTTCAGGCTTTTTGATGTAACGCAGATGCTTGACGGAGGCGACCGTCGTATCCAGCGCGACAATAGTCCCGTATGTATCAAAAAACGAATTCAGCGGGCTAAGTGCCTCGGGTTTCAGGCGTTCGGGCTCGAACTGTTTGTTGTCGGCTTTACGCCCGTTGAATGCGAAAAAATCAAGCGTGATGATGGCGGTTTTTAAAGGGTGTACGCTTTGCGCGAATTCAAGCATTGCCCGTTGCTCGCGGATTGTCGCGGCAGACAGACCCGCATTATAGGGCACCAGCGTGCGGTCAGGCAGCAGTTCAGGCCGGATATTCAGGCCGCTATCGGCACGCGATGTGCCGGTGATGATTAGATCAGGCTTCAGTCGCTTGATCGCTTCGATCTTTTGCAGGCGCGAGAACGACTGTCCAGCCGGATGCACATCGTTGAATCCCTTGATTACAGGCGGATTGAACAACCCCATCGGATTGACGATAAAATTGAATGCCGCGACGACAGCGACAAATACAATGACAATCATCACCAGAAAGCGGCTGTAGCGGCGATAGGCTCTTTGCATATCTTCGCCCTTCCCTTGTGTCTAGAATTGGAAATAAATGAACGCATTGACGCGCGTTAGCAGTGTCATCGACAGACCTGCGGCAAGACCGATCAATAATGCCCAGCCCGCTGTCGGGCGCCAGTAGAATTTGATCAGGCTTGATGCATTCTGTGCAACGCGCGTCACGTCAAGCGCAAGTCGCCCGCGCATGACCTGATGCATCGACGGCAATACGAAAACAGCCGCGAGAGTCAGCCAGAGCAGATACCACTTTTCGTTGATGCGCAGATTACGGTTATCGCCCATCGACTGCACATCAGCACCCATCGCCTTGAAGGCATGTGCGATCCATCCCGTGGTATCCTGGAGTGCCACCCCGTTCACACCCGTCATACTGTGCAGGATATGAAACGCCGTATGGATACTTTCCGCACGGAAGAACACCCACGCCACCATCACGCAAATAAATGTAAGCGCCACGGCCACAGGCTTTGGCATGCGCCACGATGATACCCGTTTCCACATATGCGCCACGATCAAGTAGAAGCCATGCAATCCGCCCCAGACCAGATAGGTCCAGTTTGCCCCATGCCAGATGCCACCCAAAAGCATGGTGATCATCAGGTTGATGTGGCGGCGCGCAGCACCATGACGGTTGCCGCCGAGGGGTATGTACAGATAATCGCGCAACAGGCGCGACAGCGTGATATGCCAGCGACGCCAGAATTCAATGATATCGGCCGATTTATAAGGCGAAAAGAAGTTGATCGGCAGACGGATGCCAAACATCGCCGCAAGCCCGACCGCCATATCCGAATAACCCGAAAAATCAAAATAGATTTGCAGCGTATAGGCCAGCGGACCAAGCCACGCCTCGACCAGCGAAAGCGGTGCGCCAGCTGCCGCGGCGTTGAATATAGGATCGGCGATTTCCGCCATATGGTCGGCAATGGCGACTTTCTTGAACAATCCGATCAGGAACAGCGACAACCCCGCCGCCAAAAGTCGTTGCAGCCGCTCCGGCGCGGATGGCGCCATGAACTGCGGCACCATTTCGCGGTGATGCACCAGCGGCCCCGCAATGAGGTGGGGAAAGAATGTAATGAACAGCGTATAATCAGCAATGCTGGTTTTTTCAGCATGGCGGCGGTAACAATCCACCAGCCAGACGATCGACTGGAATGTAAAAAACGAGATGCCGATCGGAAGGATAATGACAGGCACGATAAAATCTGCGCCCATCGTGTTCAGCGTCTCGAAAAACAGGCCCGTATACTTATAGTAAAAAAGCGCACCCAGGTTGACGGCCACCCCGAAGGTCAGCAGCATTTTACGCCGCGGTTCGCGGTTTTCAGCGATGGCCGCAATGCGGTGCCCCAGTGTATGGTTGAACAGCACAGAAGCTGCGATCAGCAAAAGGTATTCCCATTCAAACCAGCCATAAAAGAACAGCGAGGCCACGGTCAACCAGTACATGGCCATGCGACGCCCGCTTTTGTTCATCAACCAATGGTAGACAAACCACGTAACGGGCAAAAATACCGCAATGAACGGCCACGAGCTGAACAACATTTGTGTCAATCCTGAAAGGTGGGCCGGTCTTACCTTTTTCGCGTCGCGGGCAATTCGGCGGCAATGGCAGCTTCGCGGCCGCCACAGGACGGGTGGCCGTAGCCGCTGGCGCTGGCGCCATTGGCAATATCGTAAATAATGCTGTCATTTTTGGCAGCACTGACGCCCGTCGGCACGTAGTCGAGGAACATGGCGCTGCGCATTCTCCACGCGATATTGTGATCGGCACAGGAGGTATCGCCGCTGACGCCAAGGCCGCCGATGATCTGGCCACTCTGATTATATAGTGCGAGGCCACCACCAAAGACGTTTACGCCCCCCATACGCTTGCCCACCATCGGGTCGCGCTTGTCGCCGAAATCGCTGGAAAATCCGGCATAGGCGACGGAGGTATCGACAGGATTGCTTTCCTGCAAACCAAACAGCGACCCGCCCGGCTGTACTGCCGAATACAGGTTGGCTGTCGACAACGCCAGCGTGCGCAGGCTGAAGGCGTTGGCGGTATTGGCCTTTTGCGCCGAAATCACGCGCGAACCGGGCCATTGCGAGTCCGTCGCCGAGCCGGAGAACACCACCGCACATACGATGCCGCCGCGGTCCACCACCGTCGCCCACATGTCGAGGTTCAGCCCGCCGTTATCCTTGCCCCGTGCGGCGGCCAGTTGCTGGCGCAGCGTGTCATAGGACGGCAGGTCTTTGCAGTTGTCGGCCTGCGCGGGGGTTGCGGCGGCAAGTGCTGCCATCAGGGCAAAGGCGGCAATGGTCTTTTTCATGAAAATCCCTTTCACAAATAACGGGGCGTATTAAACAAGGCTGCTTTTCTTGCGGGCCGCGCCGATGAACGAAGCGAACAGCGGGTGCGGCGCAAACGGCTTGGACTTCAGCTCGGGGTGGAACTGCACACCGATGAACCACGGATGATCGGAACGTTCGACGATTTCCGGCAGGCGTCCGTCGGGCGACATACCACTAAACTTCAGCCCCTGGTCTTCCAGTTGCTTTTGATAGGTCGTATTGACTTCGTAGCGGTGGCGGTGGCGCTCGGAAATATCGTTGGCGCCGTAAACCTGCGCGGCAAGGCTGCCTGCGGCAAGTTTCGCCGGATAGGCGCCAAGGCGCATGGTGCCGCCAAGGTCGCCACCCTCCTCTGGCCGCTTGACCTTGTTGTCCTCTTTTACCCATTCGGTCATGAGGCCAACCACGGGATTGCCGTACTTGCCGAATTCGCTGGAGCCGACATCGTTCAGGCCCGCCTGATTGCGCGCGCATTCGATCACGGCCATCTGCATACCCAAACAAATACCGAAGAACGGCACCTTGTGTTCACGCGCGAATTGCACGGCGCGCACCTTGCCTTCGGTCCCGCGCTCGCCAAAACCACCCGGCACCAGAATGCCATCGACGCTTTCAAGCTGTTGTACGGCGTTGTCTTTTTCAAAAATCTCGGCATCCAGCCAGTTGATCTTGACCTTTACGTTATTGGCAAGTCCGCCGTGGATCAGCGCCTCGTTGAGCGATTTGTAGCTGTCGAGCAGCGAGGTATATTTGCCCACCACGCCGATGGTCACCTCGCCTTCGGGATAGCGCACACCCTGCATGATATTCTGCCAGCGGCTGAGGTCGGGCAGCTTGGAGGCATCAAGACCGAAGTATTTAAGCACCTCGGTATCAAGCCCCGCCGCATGATAGCTCAGCGGCACTTCATAGATGCTGCTGACGTCAAGCGCAGGAATGACGCGCTCGGGCTTGACGTTGCAGAACAGCGCGATCTTGCGGCGCTCGTCGGCGGGAATTTCGCGGTCCGCGCGGCACATCAGGATGGCAGGCTGGATACCGACCGACAGCAGTTCCTTGACCGAGTGCTGGGTCGGCTTGGTCTTCAGCTCGCCCGACGTCGGGATATAGGGCATCAGCGTGACGTGGATGAACAGCGCATTGTTGAGCCCCACTTCGTTGCCGAACTGGCGGATCGCCTCAAGAAACGGCAGGCTTTCGATGTCGCCCACCGTGCCGCCCACTTCGCACAAAACGAAATCGGCATCGTCGTGGTCGGCGGCGATGAATTCCTTGATCTCGTTAGTGACGTGCGGAATGACCTGCACCGTCGCGCCCAGATAGTCGCCACGGCGTTCCTTCTGCAACACGTTGGAATAGATGCGCCCAGCGCTGATGCTGTCGCTCTTGCGCGCGGCGACACCGGTAAAACGCTCGTAGTGGCCAAGATCAAGGTCGGTTTCAGCACCGTCGTCGGTCACGAAGACCTCGCCGTGCTGATAGGGGCTCATCGTGCCCGGATCGACGTTGAGGTAAGGATCAAGCTTGCGCAGACGCACCTTGTAGCCGCGCGCCTGCAGGACAGCGCCAAGCGCCGCCGAGCCAAGCCCCTTGCCAAGCGAGGACACCACCCCGCCCGTGATAAAGATATAACGTGGCATGGCGTACTCCTTGGATGTCTCAGGCCGTCAATTACTGCGAGATGGGTGCTTTCGGTACTTCGTCGGTTGCAGGTGCTTCTGCGGCGGGTGCGTCCTCGGCTTTGACATCAGCCGGAACCATATCTTCGCCCGCAGGCTGTTCGACGGCAACGGGGGCCGCAGCGTCATCCGCATCGAGGATGCTGTTGTGATGCACGGGCTTGTGGCTGGCGATGATGGCCAGCAGCAGGCTGGTGACGAAGAAGCAGGTGGCCAGAATACCTGTCATGCGTGTCAGTACATCGCCCTTGCGGCGGGGTGCCATCATGTTGGACATCGAACCGCCGCTGCCCAGAAAGCCGCCGCTTTCCGCCGGCTGGACAAGAACCAGCACGATGATGCCAAGCGCGATGATCAGGTGGATGACGAGAAGCACAGCTTCCATGACCGGAATGTCCTTTGTTTAACAGGTGCCAAAATTCGCCTTTCTTTTTAAGGCCAAAGCACCATAAACACCAGCCCCCTGAATGAGGTTTTTTAATTGACATATTATTATAAAAGAGGTACTGTTTTTAACAGTTTCTATTGTCCGGACTATTCTGAATGTCGATTTTCGATCCAACCCCGGCTGAAAAAGCCGCCCTGCAAGAGCGTCTGCGCCAGTTGCACGACAGCGCTGTCAATGGTGTGAGCGTAACACCTATGCAGGCACTGGAGGAACGCATCGCCCGTGGCGATACCGACGCGCGCGCTCTCAAGGCCAATATTCTCGCGTTTCGCTCGACCGCACGCCGCACTTGCGAAAAAGAGCCCAAGATCACCCGCGCCATCACGCTTGAGACCGTAAAAGTCAGCTTCCGCGGCGCGACCCTGCAGATGGCCAAGGTACGTTTTAGCGCCAAGCGTTAATCACTCAAAGATCAGCACCCTTGTCCTTAGGGGCTGTAATCAGCCGTGCGCCGCGCGCATGGGTCAGGTATGACCATATCCAATCGAGCGCGACGATCATGCGGTTGCGAAAACCGACCAGCGGCATAATGTGTACAACACCCCATAGCCACCATGCGACAAATCCGCCAATGCCAAAACCGCGGATCAGCGCAACCGCCTTGCCACGCCCGATGGTCGCCATCGTGCCCGCATCGAAATAGGCAAACGGCTCCGGTATAGGTTCGCCCTTGACGCGCGCCGCAATCACTTTGGCGACATAGGCGCCCGCCTGTTGTGCCGCAGGCGCCAGCCCCGGCACAACGCGGTCATGGGCATCCGTCATGGCTGCCGTATCGCCCACGACAAAGACATCCGGCAATACAGATACGCTGTAATCATGCGCAACATGCACGCGGCCGGCACGGTCTGCTGCAACTCCCAGCCATTTCGCCGCGGGCGAGGCTTTGACGCCCGCCGCCCAGATGATCGTCTGGCACGCAATGGTCTGTCCGCCAATGACGACATGGTCAGCCGTGCATTCCGTTACGGATTGTCCCGTCATCACCTCGACACCGATCCGCGCAAGATCGCGCGCGGCGCGCGCCGAGAGTTTTTCAGGAAAAGCCGACAGCACGCGCGGCCCTGCCTCGGCCAGAATGATGCGTGCCTTGGCGGGATCGATGCGGCGGAATTCATGCTTGAGCGTAAAGCGCGCCAGTTCGGCAATTGCGCCCGCCATCTCGACCCCTGTCGGCCCGCCGCCCACGACGACGAAGGTCATCAGCGCTTGGCGCAAAGCCGCATCATCGCTCATTTCCGCCTGTTCGAAAGCTTCCAGCACGCTGCGGCGGATATGCGTTGCATCGTCGATGGTTTTAAGCCCCGGCGCCACCGCCGCCCATTCGTCATGTCCGAAATAGGCATGGGTCGCACCCGTTGCGACAACCAGATAGTCGTAGGGCACCTCGCCTTCATGGCCGCGCACGACCTTGCGCGCGGTGTCGATGCCGGTCACCTCGCCCAATGCGACGGTGCAATTTTTTTGCCTGCGCACGATGGCGCGCACAGGTTGCGCGATCTGCGCGGGCGACAGCGCTGCCGTGGCCACCTGATAGAGCAACGGCTGGAACAGATGGTAGTTGCGGCGGTCGATCAGCGTGACGTCGACCGGCGCGTTGCGCAGGCCGCGCACGGCGGCAAGCCCGGCAAAGCCCGCACCGATGACCACCACATGCGGGCGTTTTGTCATGCCGATGCCCGCGCGATGGCGACGAAATCATCCGCCACCAGGCTGGCGCCCCCCACCAGAACGCCGTCAACGTTGGGCGTATGCAGAATATCTTTTGCATTGGATGGCTTGACCGAGCCGCCGTAGAGGATGCGCATCCCCGCGCCCGCCAGTTTGCGGATGTGGGCATGCATGGCGGCCACGTCTTCGTTGGTTGCGGTCTTGCCAGTACCGATCGCCCAGACGGGTTCATAGGCGATGACGGTGTTTTCAGTGGTGGCGCAGTCGGGCAGCGATCCCTTGATCTGCGCTGCGACCACCTCGAAATGGCGGTCCGCGCCGCGCTCGGCCTCGGTCTCGCCCACGCAAATAATGGTCATCAGCCCCGCCGCATGGGCGGCAATGGCCTTGGCCGCGACCTGTGCGTCGCTTTCGCCGTGACCCTGACGGCGCTCGGAATGGCCGAGGATGACATGGCTGCACCCGATATCGGCCAGCATGGGGGCGGAAATATCGCCCGTATAGGCACCCGATGCCGCCGCATGGCAGTCCTGCGCCCCCACGGTCATCACCACCTCGCCACACAGGTAGAAGCCTTCCAGCGCCTGGCGCACTTCGCCCAGCAAGGTTGCGGGTGGACATAATACGGTGGCGTATCTGACGTCGGTATCCGCCGTCATCGCCTTGACCAGATCACCCACCCGTGCCTTCGCATCGGCACGCAGGCCGTTCATCTTCCAGTTACCCACAATCAGCTTGTGGGCGGGTTTGATCTCGCTGGCGGGGGGGCAACGCATGGCATGTTCCTTGTCTGGTGTCTAAAGCCTTGACATTCTTGCCAGAAAGATGTGGATTCTCAAGGGTTTTTATTTTTCCGCCCTTATTGCGAGGTTTACACCCCATGCTGCAACAAATGCGTTCCGGTGCGCAATCCGTCCTGATCAAGCTTGTGCTGTTCGGCCTGCTTATGCTCGCCATGCTCGGCCTTGCCTTTACGGACGTGCAGGGCATGTTCCGCGGTGGATCAAGCGTCACCGGCGGTGTTGCGAAAATCGGCGGGCAGAAAATCAGCGTCGCGGAATTCGACAATGTCTTCCAGCGCACCCTGCGCCAGCAAAACATCGGCAGCGACGAAGCCCTGCGCAACGCCCTGCCGCTGATCGTCCTCAATCAGGAAATCAATTCGCGCCTGTATGCCCGCACCGCGCATGACCTCGGCCTGATCGTCGATGACAAGACCGCCGCGCGCGCGCTCAAGCGCGAGGTGATCGGCCCCATCGCCGCCGAAGCGGGCGTCAGCGAGAAAGAGGCCCTGCAACGCCTGCTTGGCAGCCTTGGCATCAGCGAGCGTGCCTTCGTTGATACTTTCAAGAGCCAGATCGCCAGCGAAACCCTGATGAGTACCCTGCCCGCAGGTGCCCGCGCGCCCGAGCAGATGATCGCCGACGCGCTCAAGCGCCGTTATGAATGGCGCCGCGGCGAATATTTCGAGCTGACCGCCGCCGATCTTGGCAATGCGCTCAAACCTGCGAGCGAGGATGAACTGAAGAAATACTATGCCTCCATCGCCAGCGACTTCCTGCTGCCCGAATACCGCAGCTTTGACGTGCTGCTGATCGACCGCGCGGGCCTTGGCCTTGACGGCAAGCCCGATGCCGCCGCCGTCGAGGCATATTACAACGAGCATGCGTCCGAATTCGCCATCGCCGAACAGCGCAAGATCGAACAGATTATCGTCGGCGGGCAAGCCGCCGCCAAAGACATGAAGGCGCCGGCCG
>JAEXMB010000103.1 GCA_023444705.1 Pseudomonadota bacterium
TCGCAGCACTGGCGTTTTCGCGCCTGGCAACAGCAACGCCGCGCCGAACGCGCGGAGCGAGAACTGGCGGCCTTTGAAAAGAAACAGCAGGATCACCGCGACCAGCTCGCCGCTGACATCGCCGCCCTGCAGGAAGACAAGCCCGCCCTGCGTCTGGCCGACTACCGCGCGCACCGCACGGGCAATAACCCGCCCTCTACCCAGGGCGCGTTACGCGACACGGAAAGCAGCCCGTTCAGGTTTTTCTAAGTTTATAAAATCAGCTGGCACGCTCTGCATGTTTCATCCAAGGGGCGAAACATCGCAACCGCGACGGGCATCCCTATTTTGAAACGACTTATCCGCCCTTGCCATCAGCGGCAGGGCTGGCACTGCTTTGCTGGGTTGCGGCTTTGTAGCCGTCGAGCAGGGATTTGAACATATCGACCTCGCCTGCGATACGCAGGATGGTATCGCGGTCCGACAGCGATGCGCTGCCGCCGTCGCGCGTGACGACGGTGAAGGTCGGCCCGAACGTGGTGGCCGCCATCTGGCTGGCGTAATTGCGGCGCAGCTCGGCAAGGCCGTCGCTGTCGCCGGCCAGTTTATAGCCGACAGCGGCATTCATCACCAGACGCGCGGTGTCGTCGTCAAGCTTGGCAGGCGGGGTGGCGGGCAGGAGCGTTTCAATCGCACCCGCCGCCTCGCGCCAGCGGCGCGCGCGCCACAGCACATCGGCGGTCAGGCGGCGCGCCTCGGCGGTTTTGAGCGGCGCCAGCGTGGCGATCGCGTCGCTGGTCAGGTTGAGTTGCGATTGCGCGCGCGCCTTGAGCAGGGTGCGGCGCTGGACAAGATCGGCATCCGCCGCCGCCGCGTCGTCGGCGGTGCGGTTGAGCGTTTCAAGCGCCAGTGACGGCTTGCCGTCGAGCAGATAGATCGCGGCCAGACGCGTGCTGATCTCTGCACGTTGCGGCTGGTCGGTGGTGTCGCCCAGCACGCGGTTGATCAGCCCCGCTGCGCGGTCAAGCAGGTCCATGCGCGTCAGGTAATCGGCGAAGTTGAGAACGGCGGCCGAACCTGCGGCACCTTCGGGCAGCATGTTCTCGTATTCGCTATAGATCGATACGGCTTCAAGCGGGTTGAGCTTGTCGCGCGCACTGCCGCTGAACAGCGTGGTGACGGTCTGCGCCATTTCCTGACGGATCGGCGTTGAATCGTCGCGCAGTTGGTCGGCAAAGCCGGCAGCTGCCTTGAGGTCGTTGAGGCCGTCGAGGTACTGTCCGTTGAGGATCTTCGTGCGGCCAAGCGCGGTCAGCGTTTGTACTTCAAGCCCGTCGCCGCGCCATGCAAAGCGCAGGCTGTCGATGCGCTCGACCGCTTCCTTGAGGGTGATTTTCTTTTCCTGCAACTCCAGCAGCGTCAGCGCCAGCGCCGCCTTGGTGTGATACAGGCGGTCGATGCCGTCGGCCACAGGTCTCCACAACTCGATGGCTTGCGCGAGCTTGCCGTTCTGGCGTGCGGCTTCGCCGCGCAGATAGCCGACTGCGGCTTCGTAATGCGGGTAGTCTTTCACCGGCAGGGTGTTGAGCGTGTCGAGCAGTTGTTGCGCGCTGTCCGCATGGCCAAGGCGCAGGGCGGATTCCGCCATATAGATCGTCATCGGAATGGCGATGGTTGCCGGATATTCCGACAGCAATTCGTTGGTGCGCGGAAACGCCTGATCGGCGCGGCGCCATTGCTCCGACGCGGCGGCGACATAGCCGATCCACAGGCTGATTTCAGGGTGTTGCTGGATGGCGGGATTGGTCAGGTCGGCCATCGCCTCGTCGTAATGACCGGCCAGTGCGGCAGAGGCACCGCGCAGGGCGATGATGTTGGGGTTTTTCTCCATCTCGGGATCGTCGGTCATCAGCATGCGCAGGATGCCAAGTGCCTCGTGCCCGAAGCCGTTGGCGAAGTAAAGCAGCGCCAGCTTGAGCGCTTCTTCCTGCTTGGCCTCGACGGTGCTGGCGCCTGCGACCTGTGCCTCGATCACGCGGCGGTTGTCGTTCAGGCGGGTGATGCCGCCCTGTACCCAGTTGGGAAAGTCGAACAGGCGTCGGGTCTCGCCGCTGGAAAACGACGTCGAGGTGTCGATCATCGTCGGTGTCGATGATGCGCCCGGCGTGGCGGCGATGCCGGTATCAGCGCTGATGGTGACGTAACTGCCCAGACGGTTCACGCGCACGTCGTCGGCCAGCGGGCGCACGACAAGCCCGGTTTGCGCGCCGATGATTTCGACGTTGGCGTAGCGGTAGCTGTTTTCAATGCGGCTTTGCGGTGTTGCGGTCGGCACCACCAGCAGTGTATCGCCGACGGATGGGTCTTCAAACGACAGCACGCTGCCTGAATCCCTGAGGTCGACCAGCAGGCGCGATTTGTCGGTGGCGTCGTCATGGCTGACGGTCACTTTGGATTCCTGCGGCGTTTCGCGCAGGTCGCGGCCAAGGGTGACTTCCCACATCAGGCTCTTGCGGTTGATGACGACCTCGCGGTTGGCGGGCATGGTGTAGCGGTAGGCGCGCCCGCCTTCAAAGGTCAGCTGTTTGGGTTGGCCCAGAAAGCCCGCGTCGGGACCGGTGATCTTGGGTGCCGCAGCACTGGCGGCCTTGCCGTCCATCACCAGCCACAATGTGCCAAATCGCGTAAAGACGGCCAGCTTGGTCGGCTCGACCGTCGACAGGCTGATCGTTGTCGGTTCGATCTTGATGTCGGGCGCTTCGGCCATGCTTGCGGGTGCGGGTGGCGTGTCGATCTTCAGCGCAGGATCAACGGGCAAGGCCAGTTGCGGCATCGGCTGTTGCACAGGCGCGGGCGCCTGCGGTGCGGCTGCTGCGGTTTCTTTTTCTTCAGCCTTCGCTGCGACCGCTGGCACGGCTTCCTTTTCTGCCGTCGTTACCGCTGCAGGCTTGGGCGCGGGTTTCGGTGCGGGCTTGGCCTGTGCGGTGGGCAGCGGTTTTTTATCGGGCTGGGCGGGCGCGAAGACGTCGACGACGATCTTGCGCATCAGGCGGTAATGCTTGATGGTCGCGCCGCTTTGCAGGCCGATCTTGATCGCCAGCGTGTCGGGGGTAGGGCGCACGCTGGTCAGCGACGTCAGCGGTGCCGCCGCGCGCGGCAGGGCGCTTGGCGACAGCGGTGTTGTAAAAACAATCGCCGCTTCGTTGTCGTTCTGGCTGACGGCATAGGCGGTCAATGCGGGAAAATCAAACACCAGACGCGTGTAGGTGTCATGCGCGCCAAGGCGCACCGACATCTGGTCTTGCGCGGAAGCTGTCGGCGGCGTTGCGATCGATGTTTGCGCCAGTGCGGGCGTTGCGTGCGCGCCGCCCAGCAACAGCAGGGCTGCAACCGCAACTGTCAGTGACAGGCGGGCGCGCGTGCAGGCGGCGGATGTCGGCGGCAGGTTGAAAAACATCGTGGAGGTGCTTGGTTCGCCTTTCGTGTTCACTCGCCCCAGAATACACGAAAAAGCGTTGCAGATCAGTTACTCATGCACCGTCATGGCAAGTTTTGCGCGTTTTTTCTGATATGGGAAGTGGCGCGCGTCCCTGCAAGGTCTGCACAGTGTTAAGTTCGCGCACGGTGCGGTTAGTCGAAACTGGCCAGCAGCTTGTCGATTTCGTCCTGGCTGATCGCTTTGCCCGACAGTTGCGGGCCGTTGAGCAGGGCCGCATCGCCCGTGGGCGCTTTTTGCGAAGCACTGGCGGCGGCCGCGGCCTGGTCAGCCTTGTGCGCGGTATGGCCCAGCGCGCTGAGAATATCGCTGACCTTGTTTTCAATGTTCTTGAGCGCCTTGACCACCTTGCTGATGCGCTGGCCGGTGATGTCCTGAAAGCTGCAGGCCTCGAAAATCGCGGTCACTTCGCTTTCGACGGCGTTGCGCAGGTCGTCGGGCGCGTCGTTGGCGTGGGTTTGCAAACGCTCGCACGCATCCATGATCGTGCCGGTGGCGGCGGCGGTTTCAGCGATGACGGCGTCAAGCTCGTCGGTGGCGGCGGGAATGTGGTTGTGGCTGATTTCGATCGAGCGCAACTGCGCCAGTTCGTGACGCAGCGTGTCCATGTAATTGGCAAGGTCGCTCAGCTGCGTGCGCAACTTGCCTGCATCGTCGTCGCCGACGCGACCCACCGCGGATTTGAGGATTTCAACCACTTCCTGTCGGGTATAGGGTCTGTCTGTCGGGGTTACGCCGGCATTCATAAGTGTCTACCTGTAAACGAAAAGCGGATGAAAATCAGAATTCGCCGAAGACGCTGGTCAGCTTGGTTTTCAGCGTATCAGCATTGAAGGGTTTGACAATGTAATTGTTCACCCCCGCCTCGCGCGCGGCCATGACGTTTTCGGTCTTGCTTTCCGCCGTGACCATGATGAAGGGCACCTTGTTGCCCGCGCCGCGCAGGGTCTTGAGCAGGTCAAGGCCGGTCATCGGCTCCATATTCCAGTCCGAAATCACCAGGCCATAGCCTTTTTGCGAAATTTTTTCCAGCGCCTGCGTGCCGTCGCTGGCCTCGTCGATGTTATTGAAGCCAAGCTGCTTGAGTAGGTTTTTGATGATGCGGACCATCGTCTGGTAATCATCAACGACCAGAATGTTCATCTCTTTATTGACTGGCACGAAATCTTCCTTTTGGCGGGACAGCGGGCAGAATACCTGCAAGGGGTAGCGGTGTGGATCGCTACCTCTCTATCATGAACGGGCAGCGCTTAATGAAGGGTAAAATTACCCTGCATACGTGAAAATTTTTAGGAAATAATATTTGTTTTCAGGCGCGCTCAGGGCTCGTCGCCGCTGGCGGGCAGGGACAGCTGCGGTGCCGCGGGCGGTGATCTGGAATCACCCTGTGCGGCGGCGCTGCCGGGCAACTGGCGCATTTCGGCCAGACGGATGGTCACCATGCGCGCCTTTTCGGGGTCCATGCTGGCAAGGATGGGGGACAGGCGGCGTTCGTTCATGCGGCTGACGACCGACAGCAATACATCGGGGTCAAGCGTATTGAAGATGGTCGCCGCTTCCTTGGGCTTCATCGCTTCATAGATTTTGACCAGGCTGGTGATGCGCGCGTCTTCCATCTCTGACTGCTGGCCCAGCAGGGTTTCGATCTCGCTCTTGAGCTTGTTCAGCTCGCCAAGCTTGCGGTCGACTTCTTTTTCGGCGGCCTTGAGCAGGGCCGCGCTTTCGTTGATGTTGCGCTCGCGCTGGTCAAGGTCTTCGCGGCGCTTGGCAAGGGATTGCAGGATATCAAGCTCGCTGTCGCTGTACTCGCGTCCGTCGGTAGGGGCCAGCAAGGGGGCTGCGCGCGTGCCGTCTTCGTTGACGGGCGGTTCTTCACGGATGACGGGTGCGTTTTCCGCCGGTGCGGGCTCACTCGCCCCTGCGGCAGTGTTCTGCGCCAGCTGCGTTGCGTCGGCGGGGGCTGTCGCGCTGTCGCGCACGCTGCGGTTGACGTCGCTTTGCGTCAGCGGCGGTGCGTCTTCGTCCGACAGGCTGGCAGGTGCGGGTTTGTCAGGGTCTTGCGCGGTGGCACTGCGCGTAATGCCGGGCGGGGGCGTGTGGTCGCCGTCGCGCACCTCGATCGTATAGGCGGCGATGTTGACAAGACGCAATGCAATGGCGGCACCCGCAACGGCGATCAGCATGCCAAACACATTGGGCGTGCGTGTCTGCCAGCGCTTGGGCAGCAGGCGGGTCATGGCAGCGATGACGGAGTTGGCTTTCATCTGGCTGTTATCCCTGCGGTTGTCGTCGTTCTCTTAGTCATATAGGGCGCTATCCCTGATTTTGCCGCGCCTTGAGCGCCTCGAGCAGTTCTTTTTCCGCGCGGCTGAGCGGCGCGTCCTGCACGGGCGCGCTGGCTGTTGCCGCCGCGCGCGCGGAATGCACGGGTGCTGCCGGCTGGCGCGCGTTTTCGGCAGCGCCGCTGAGGCGGTTGGCCAGACTGTCGGCGGCCTGGATCATGATGTCGAGTTCGTGCGTCAGCTCGCGCGCGGTGTTGATCTTGTCCTGCAGGCCATCGCCGCCTTCTACTGCGGTATCCTTGATCGACTTGATCGCGCTTTCGGCACGGCTGGCCGCGACGTTGAGTGCGGCGATCAGGTTTTCAAAAGCCTTGCGGTCGGCCTGCATCTGCGCGAAATCGCGGTTCAGGCGCACGGCCTGACGGATGGTGACGACCAGCGCCACAAGGATCAGCAGGTCAAAGACCAGCCCGAAGGTTGAGATCATCAGATGTCTTCCTCTTCCTCCGGCTCGATATATTCTTCTATCGAGCAGGCGATCTTGCCCTGCTTCTGCCCGACCTTGGCCATGAACATGGGGTGGTCGCCCACGCGCATTTCAATCAGGTCGTTGGGGTGGGTGTTGAGAATGATGACCGATCCCGGTTCCATGTCGACCAGCTTTTGCAGGTCGATGGTGGTTTCGCCAAGGATGGCGGAAAGCTGGATGTCGGTCTGGTACAGCTCGCGCTTGAGGTGGGTTTCCCAGATGGTGTCGCGGCCGAATTTTTCGCCCATGAACATCTGCAACAGCAGCTCGCGGATAGGCTCGAGCGTTGCATAGGGGATCATGATCTCGATGCGGCCCGAACGGTCACCCATGTCGATGCGCAGGCGCACCAGAACACCGGCGTTGTTGGCCTGCGTGATGGTGGCAAAGCGCGGGTTGGTCTCGATGCGCTCCATGCGGAACGAAACCGGCGACAGCGGGTCGAACGCCGACGACAGGTCGTTGAGGACGACGTGGACCATGCGCTCGATCAGCTTGGTTTCGATGGTCGTATAGGGGCGGCCCTCCACGCGCATCGCCGAAGTGCCGCGGCGTCCGCCCAGCAAAACGTCGACGATGGCATAGATAAGTGCGCTGTCCACGACCATCAGGCCGTGATCGTCCCATTCCTCGGCCTTGAAGATGCCAAGCATCGCGGGCAGGGGGATGGAGTTGAGATAGTCGCCAAAACGCACGGACGAGATATGGTCGAGGCTGACCTCGACGTTGTCTGACGTCAGGTTGCGCAAAGAGGTCGACATCAGCCTGACCAGACGGTCAAAGACAATGTCGAGCATCGGCAGGCGTTCGTAGTTGACGAGGGCCGAGTTGATCAGCTCCATGATGCCGGTGCGGTCGGCATCATCACCACTGCTGTCAAAGCCAAGCAGGCTGTCGATTTCGTTCTGGTTGAGAATGCGGCCGTCTTCCTCGCCGCCGCCACCGGCGGCCATCGCTTCCCATTCGGCGAGCATCGCCTCTTCCGATTTTGTCGTGTCGTCACTCATTGGACCAGGATCTCCTGAAAGAGGATGTCACGGACGTTGATGCTGGGCGCGGCCGCGCGCACGCGGCTGAGCAATTCGATCTTCATGCGGTACATGCCGCTTGATCCGCGCAGGTCTTCGATGCGCAGTTCGCGCAGGTAAGTCTGGAACTGGTCGATGACGCGCGGCAGGATGGCTTCAAAACGCGCCTGGTCTTCGGCCTTTTCCAGCTCGACCTTCAGCGAGATCTTCAAAAAGCGCGGCTGCTTGGCGTTGGAGCTAAGGTTGACGATCATGTCGGGAATGGCAAAGAAGGTGCCCGGCCCCGTGACCTGCGTTGCAGCCGCAAGCTTGTCGGCGCATTCCTGATAATGCTCGTCGCCTTCCTTGACCTCTTCGCAGTTGACTTCCTTGTGGCCGAGCAGCTTGTCGAGCGCGCCGGTGAAATACGCACCCGCACCCCCGCCGATCAGCAAGATGACCACCAGGATTGCGATGATGAGTTTCTTGTTAAGGCCGCCGCCGCTTTCGCTGGTGCCGCCCATGCCGATTTCGGCATCGTCGCCACGTTCGGCTTTGAGTTCGCTGTCCGCCATAATCCCGACGTATCTCCCCTGACATCCGGCGCTGGGCCCTGACGCGCCTTTCCGGTCAATTCTGCCGGACGCGCGGCCTTGCGCCTGTTCTCCTAAGTCATTCCCCTGCATCTATCGTGCCACATATAGACAGGAGTTGTCAGTTTTTTTCCTTTTACCGTAAGGACATGGCGCGCGGCGTTGATGCAGGCAAGTCCGCGCGGCAAGCCCACCGGCACATTTTTACCGCATGGCGGTGGCGGGCATGGCGTTGGCGGGCCGTAATTCGCCATAATGTAGCCCTTCCATAAATTTAAGTTATTGAATTTAAATGTTTTTATAAACTGGCACGCTTTCTGCAACGACATGTTCGGGTTCACGAAGGACCTGCACGGATCGCCTCCGGATAGACAACAGAGGGGCACACAAGACCGGCAGAGACTTCAAACGACAAGACAAAGAGGATGATGCCGTGGAAAACATTTCCTACATCGGCCTGTCACAACAGGTAGCGCTGACGTCGATGATGAACGTCACCGCCAACAATATCGCGAACATGAGCACACCCGGCTACAAGGGCCAGCGCACGCTCTTCGTCGACTATCTCAACAAAGGCAAGGATGCCGGCCCCAAGGACGCCATCCACCAGGTGCAGGATTACGCGACCTACCGCGACACCACGCAGGGGTCGTTGCAGATGACCTCAAACCCCCTCGACATCGCGCTTGAGGGCAAGGGTTATTTTGCCGTCACCACGCCGACGGGCACCGCCTATACCCGTAACGGCTCCTTCGCGCTCAACGCGCAGGGCCAGCTGATCACCAAGCAGGGCTATCCCGTACAGGGCGACGGCGGCGCCGAGCTGACCATCCCCGAAGACGCCAAGCACATCACCATCAGCCCCGACGGGCAGGTGTCGACCGAGCAGGGCGAAGTCGGCGTTATCAAGGTGGCTGATTTTGCCGACCAGCAAAGCATGCAGGAAATGGGCGACGGCCTTTACACCGCCACCGGCGCCGAAATTCCGGTTGAAAACGTGCGCGTCGTGCAAAGCGCGGTCGAAGGCTCCAACGTCAACCCCATTCTCGAGATGAACCGCATGGTTGAGGTGCTGCGCGCTTACCAAAGCACCTACCGCATGCTGACCAACGATCACGAACGCATCCGCGGCGCGATCCAGAAACTGACCCGCGTCTAACATAACACCTGGCGCGCACACGGCGCGGCACATGATTTAACCAAGGAGTACCCACATGTCATTGACCCTCGATATCGGCGCCACCGGCATGCTCGCCCAACAGCTCAACGTCGATGTGACCTCGAACAACATCGCCAACATGACGACCACGGGCTACAAGCGCCAGCGCGCGGAATTCCAGGATCTGCTCTACCAGACCAAGGTGCGCGCAGGTGCGGCCTCGTCGACACAGGGCACGACCATCCCCTCGGGCATCCAGCAGGGTCTTGGTGTCAAAACGGGTTCAGTCTACCGCATCAACGAACAGGGTGCGCTGCAAATCACCGGCAACGAACTTGACGTCGCCAACAAGGGCGAGGGCTACTTCCAGATCACGCTGCCCGATGGCGAAACCGCCTATACCCGCGACGGATCCTTCCAGATGGACCAGGACGGCCAGATCGTCACGTCCGAAGGTTACCTGTTGCAGCCGGGCCTGACCATTCCGCCCGACACCATCGACATCACCATCAGTGCCGCGGGCGAGGTTTTTGCCAAGATCGACGGCCAGACCGCACTGACCAATGTGGGCCAGATCCAGCTGGCGATCTTCCCCAACGATGCGGGGCTTGATGCGCAGGGGGGCAACCTGTTCCTTGAAACCGAGGCATCTGGCGCGCCCATCGTCGGCAACCCCAACGAGGACGGCTTTGGCGCGCTCGAGCAAGGGGCGCTTGAAACCTCAAACGTCAACGTGGTTCAGGAAATTACCACGCTGATCCAGGCGCAGCGCGCCTATGAAATGAACTCCAAGGTCATCCAGACCGGCGACGAAATGCTGTCGACCGTCACCAACATGCGATAACCGGCACGGTTCTTGAATAGCATCATCTAGCCAGTGGGAGGGCGAACATGACACAGTACACGCAGGATAAAGCAACCATCACCTTCAAGCACAAGCTGCTGGCCGTCGCCATGATGGCGCTGATGGTCAGCCATGCCGAAGCCGCGACGCTGAAAAGCGAAGCGCTGGTGGCAGGCGCGAACCTGACGGTGGGCGACCTGTTCGACGACGCGGGCCAGCATGCCTCCTATGCGCTGGCACCCGCACCCGCACCGGGCAAATCGATGATCCTGCGCGTGCGCGACCTGGCGCGCGTTGCCGATACCTTTGGCATCGACTGGCAGCCCCAAACCGGGCTTGAGCAAGTTACTGTCAAAAGTGCGCGCGAAAGCATTGACCGTGCGGAGTTGCTCAAGGCGCTGACGGCGGCCGCGGGCGATGCGCAAGTCGACCTGCAACTGCCCGATCACCTCAACAACTTCGCCGTGCCTGCGGGCCGTGCGGGCGAGCTTGCGGTTGAAACCATCAGCATCGACGACACGCGCCAAGCCTTCACCGCGCGCATCGCCCTGCCTGCCGCCGACGGCAGCCAGCGCATCGAAACCCTGACGGGCCGCGCCTTTCGCCTGATCGACGTGCCGGTGCTGAAATCCGCGATGAAGGGCGGCGATGTGATCGGCAATGCCGATATCGAATACGTCCGCCTGCGCCGCGACATGGTGCCCGCCGACGCGCTGCTGAACGCAGAGCAGCTGGTCGGCATGACGCCGCGCCGCACCGCACCCGCGGGCAAGGCGTTGCAGGCCATCGACCTTGATGCACCCATGCTGGTGCGCAAGGGCCAGCTGGTGACGGTGACGCTGAAAAACGGCCCCATCGCGCTGTCCTTGCAAGGCCGCGCCATGCAAAACGGCAGCGAGGGCGACACCGTGCGCATCCTCAACACCGCATCCAACCAGATGGTCGAAGGTGTGGTGAGCGGCATGCAGACCGTCACCGTCGCCCCGCCTGTCAAAGCCCTGCTGAACTAAAACGCTACTACGGCGATCACGCCACAACTAAAAAAATAATAAAAAAAGACCTTCGGGAGAACTGCCATGACCAAGACTTTCAAAACTTCTCGCACCGTTCTTTTTGCAACCGCGCTGACCGCCAGCATCATGCTTTCAGGCTGTGCCGGCATGGGCGAGCGCATTTCCAACATCGGCCAGCCGCCCAAGATGAGCGCCGTCGGCAACCACGTGCAGCCGGAAAGATCCAATACCGTCAACGTGCCGATGCCCCCGCAGACGGTCGAGGTCAGCGCCCCTAATTCGCTGTGGCAGTCCTCGCGCCAGACGTTCTTCAAGGATCAGCGCGCCAGCAAGGTCGGCGACATCCTCACCATCCTGATCGAAATCGAGGACGAGGCCGACATGGAGAACAAGACCACGCGCACGCGCGCGGGCAGCGAAAGTGCGGGCCTGCCGCACATGCTGGGCCTTGAATCCTACCTTGGCAAAGTGCTGCCGGGTGCAGTTGACCCAAGCCAGCTGGCCGAGCTTGAAAGCAATTCCACCCTGCAGGGCAACGGCAAGATCGAGCGCGACGAGCAGATCAGCCTCAAGCTTGCCGCGATGGTCACGCAAGTCCTGCCCAACGGCAACTTCGTCATCCGCGGCAGCCAGGAAGTGCGCGTCAACCACGAAAAGCGCGAGCTTCTCATCGACGGCATCATCCGCCCCGAGGACATTCTCAACAACAACTCCATCTCGTATGAAAAAATTGCCGAGGCCCGTATTTCTTACGGCGGCAACGGCACCATCTCGGAAGTGCAGCAGCCCCGTTATGGCCAGCAGTTCTACGACATCGTCTTCCCCTTCTAAGGTCTGACGATCCCACCACTTACTTTGGCACTATCTCCTCTTGTAGGAACCCCCCACTCCCCACCTTGCACGCCGGTTGGTTGTCCGTTTATCGGGCACCACCGGCGCTTTTTTTGTGCGGATGTTTTTGTGTTGCGCTGCGTTATGCCATAACCAAGCATAGTTACGGGTACACAAGCACCGCCGCCGTCATTATAATCTGTGGCCGTAAAGACGGGCGCGCGCGGGCGCGCACTGATTCCCTTTTGCATGACGGAGCGCATTGCCATGACGACATCGACCGCCGCCACTGGAAAGCCGATCTCTCACAACGGCCGCTGGATCTGGGAAGACCATTATCCCGCCGACGTGACCTGGGGCGGAGAGATCAAGGTCGCGCCGCTCTATGATGTGCTGGACCGCGCCGTCGCCAAATACGGCGATTTCACCGCGATCGATTTCATGGGCCGCACCTGGACTTACAGCGAAGTGGGCGCGCTGGCCGACAAGCTGGCGGGTGCATTGCAAAAGCGCGGCGTCAACAAGGGCGTGAAGGTCGGTCTGTTGCTGCCCAACACAGTCTATTCCGTCATCTATTATTACGCGATCCTCAAGGCCGGCGGCACGGTGGTCAACTACAACCCGCTCTATACCGAAAAAGAACTTGCGGGCCAGATGAAGGACAGCGGCACCGACATCATGGTGACGGTCGACCTCGCGCTCACCATCGACAAAATGCTCAAGTTGGTCGACAGCAGTCCCGTGCGAAAAGTCATCGTCTGTCCCTTTGCGGCGGGCCTGCCTTTCCCCAAAAACCTGTTGTTCCCGTTGGTCAAGCGCAAGGACGTTGCGGGCGTGCCCAAGCATGCCAAATTTGAAAGCCATGCCGGCGTGATGGCCGATGCAGGCCCCGCAACGCCTGTCAGCATTGATCCTGAAAACGATATCGCGGTGCTGCAATATACCGGCGGCACCACCGGCACGCCCAAGGGGGCCGCGCTGACCCACGCCAACGTACATGCCAATACGCAGCAGGCCGTGCGCTGGATGCCCGGCACCGTTGCGGGCAAGGACAGCATGGTCGGCGTGCTGCCGTTCTTTCACGTCTTTGCCATGACCGTCATCATGAACTGGGCGATCTGGAACGGCGTGAAGATTTTGCTGCAACCCAAATTCGACCTTAACGAATTGCTCAAGCTGGTGAAAAAACAGCGCCCGAGTTTCCTGCCCGCAGTACCCGCGATCTTTAACGCCATCGCCAGCCATGCCAACGTGAAGGACTACGATTTCTCGTGCCTGAAGCTGTGCCTGTCTGGCGGTGCCCCGCTGCCTGCAGACGTCAAGCGCCTGTTCGAGGAAAAGACGGGCTCGAAAACGATTACCGAAGGTTACGGTTTGACCGAGGCATCGCCCATCGTCACCTGCAACCCGATCGGCCGCACCAAGGCAGGTTCGATCGGCATGCCCATGCCCGCGACCATCGTTGAAATTATCAGCCGCGACGACAACAAAACCGTCCTGCCCACCGGCGAAAAGGGCGAGGTCTGCGTGCGCGGCCCGCAGGTGATGCAAGGCTATTACAACAAGCAGGAAGAAACCGACAACGTCCTCAAAGGTGGCCGCCTGCATACCGGCGACGTCGGCTATATGGATGATGACGGCTATGTCTATATCGTCGACCGTATCAAGGACCTCATCATTGTGCGTGGCTACAACGTCTATCCGCGCGTGGTCGAAGAAGCGATCTATGAACACCCCGCGGTTGAGGAATGCATCGTCGCGGGCGTGCCCGATGAAGAGCGCGGTGAAACCGTCTGGGCCTGGGTCAAACCGGGTGCGGGCCAGCACATCAGCGAATCCGAGCTGATCGGCTTTCTGCAAGGCAAGCTCAACCCCATCGAAATCCCGCGCAAGGTCATCGTGCGCGACCAGCCCCTGCCCAAGACCACCGTGGGCAAGCTGAGCCGCAAGGACCTGCTGATCCAGGAAGGCATCACGCGCTAATCCGCCATCACGACGACACGCAAGAAAAGAGAGTACGATAAAATGACGACCGCAACCGCTGCCGCCGCCCAGCAACCTGCAACGCCTGTCTGGACGCAAAGCTATCCCGCAGGGGTTAGCCCCGATTTCGACGTGCCGTCGATGCCGCTGTTCGGGCTGCTTGATAAAACGGTGGCGAAATATGCCGACCGTCCCGCCGTGGTCTTTGCGGGCATCGAATACAATTACGGCGACATCGGCAAGCTGGTGGCGCGTGCTGCCGCCGGACTGCAGGCGATGGGCGTTAAGAAAAACGTCAAGGTCGGTCTGTTCATGCCCAACAGCGGCTATTCGCTGGTGATGTATTACGCAGTTTTGCGTGCGGGCGGGATTGTGGTGAACTATAACCCGATCTATACCGAAGCCGATCTGATCAATCAGGTCGAGGACAGCGAAACCGATATCCTCGTCACGCTTGATGCGGCGCCCTTGCTGGAAAAAGCCGCCGCGCTGCTGGCGAAAAGCCGGGTGGGCAAAATCATCGTCTGTGGCGTGCGCGACAATATGCTGGCACCTGCGAAAAACGATGATCTTGTCTCGGGTGCCGATTATATGTGGTTTGCCGACCTGCTGGCGGGGGACAAGCCGCTGGCCGATGTCGCGGTCGATCCCGAAAACGACATCGCGGTGCTGCAATATACCGGCGGCACCACGGGTGTGCCCAAGGGTGCGGCGCTGACGCATAAAAACCTGATTGCCAATACCCTGCAGATGGACCAGTGGTATCACGATGCGGTGCCGGGCGAAGACAGCATGGTCGGCGTATTGCCGCTGTTTCACGTTTTCGCCATGACTGTGGTGATGAACATGTCCGTCGCCAAGGCGATGAAAATTTATCTGCTGCCGCAATTCAATCTGGCGGAGATGCTTGACCTTATCGCCACGCAACGCCCGAGCTATCTGGCCGCTGTCCCCACCATGTACAGCGCAATGGTCAATGCCGACCGCACAGGCAGCATCGACTTTTCTTCGCTCAAGTTCTGCCTGTCGGGCGGCGCCCCGCTGCCGGCCGAGGTCAAAAGCGCGTTTGAACAACGCACCAAGGCCAAGCTGGTCGCCGAAGGCTATGGGCTGACCGAGGCCTCGCCGGTGCTGACCTGCAATCCGCTCAGCACCAAGGCGCGCGCGGGCTCCATCGGCCTGCCCATTCCCGGCACCGTGCTTGAAATCGTCAGCCTCGATGATGGCGTGACCGTGCTGCCCGCGGGCGAGAAGGGCGAGGTCTGCGCGCGTGGCCCGCAAGTGATGAAGGGCTATTACAACAAAGACAGCGAAACCGCGCAGATCATGAAGGGCGGGCGCCTGCACACCGGCGATGTCGGCTACATGGACAGCGAGGGCTTCGTCTATCTGGTCGACCGCGTGAAGGATTTGATCCTCGTCGGCGGCTATAACGTCTATCCGCGCAATATCGAGGAAGAAATCTACACCCACCCCGCCGTGGCTGAATGCATTGTCGCGGGCGTGCCCGACAAATTGCGCGGCGAAGCGGTCTGGGCATGGGTCAAGACCAAGGATGGCCAGACGCTGTCCGACAGCGATCTGCGCGCCTACCTGCAGGGCCGCCTGTCGGCGATTGAAATGCCCAAGAAGATCATCATGCGTGACGAGCCGCTGCCCAAGACCGCCGTGGGCAAGCTCTCCAAGCGCGACCTGCTGGTGCAGGAAGGGTTGCGCAAGGCGTAACAGGCTGAAAGATATATCAATTTCAACCCTTTGCGGCTTTTTTGCGGCGGGGGGTTGCTATTTTCATAATAATTAATTAAGATGCCTTCATGCAAAAACATGAATCATCCCGCGGCGCAACCACGCGCCTGCAACGTATTTTCAAATCCGTCCTTGCCGCAGGTGCGCTTGGCATCTGTGCCGCGCCTGCATCACCCACACCGTCGGAGGCCGCGCTGGCCCTTGCCCCTGTAACACCGGCACAAAGCAACGATATCATTGGCGTCTTCGCGCCCTTTGGCTATCAGCAGCCGCGCGCTTTCACGCCATATAACATGTTCTCCACCGTCAGCCTGCTTGATGTGCTGCACCGCCAATACTATGCGCCCGTGCATGCGGGCTATCAGCTCGACATTTCTGAACCGCAATGGGCGAATGACCCGCGCTATGCGGAACTGGTGCTGAATGCCAATACGGGCGAAATCGTCTATGACCGCAACGGCACCGCGCAACGCCACATCGCATCGATGACCAAGGTGATGACGATCTACATGGTCTTTCAGGCGATGGAGCAGGGACGCATTACGCGCGATAGCGTGCTGACCGCATCGGCGGCAGCGGCATCGCAGGAATGCATGTGCTACGGTCTTAAAGACGGCGACACCATGACGGTGAATGAGGCGCTGCACGCACTGTTGTCGATGTCGTATAACGACGTGGCGGCGATGGTCGGCGAAAACCTTGGCGGCAGCGAGGCAGAATTCGCGCGCCGCATGACTGACGAAGCCTACAAGATGGGTGCGGTCAATACCGTACTTGGCAGTGCATCTGGCCTGCATGACGACAACAGCACCGCGCTTGATATCGCGCGCATCTATAACCGCATCAGTCAGGATTATCCCGACCTTTACGCCGAGTATTTCTCGCCCGCGCGCATCTCGCTGGACGGGCGCCAGCGCGCCAATTGCCGCCTGTGCGACGGTGGCCGCAACGATGCCAATATCGGCGCGACAGGGCAAAAGACCGGTACCACCAACGCCTCCAACCGCTCCGTCGTGGCCGAGGTCGAGCGCGACGGCCAGCGTTTCATCATCGTCAGTATGGGCACGCCCTCGGACAAAAACCGCATGGCGCGTGTGGGCGAACTTGGCCGCCGCACTTGGGCGGCCCTGCCTGCGATACAGGCGGCCACCCTGATGGCCCGTACACCGCAGGCCGCGCACGCGCATCGTGGGACCGCTATTTAATTAGTATAATCAGTAAGTTAATGCGAAAATGACGCCGTCGGGTTGTCATTACCATAATAATTTTATATACTGACGTCATGCACGACAGACCCGATTCACCGCAGGGCGATACAGCCGTATCCGCCGCACCGCACACATCCGCCGCAGGCCGCGTGATCGCGCGCCTGTCGCGTGGCACGACCGCGATGATGGCGGCAGCGGCAGCCGTAATGACACCTGCGCAGTCTGTCGCACAAGTTACCCCCGACAGTGGCGCGCCCGCACCCGCCAGCAACGGCGAAGGCGACGTAGAAGGCGCAACGCCCGCACCACCCGTGCCGCCAACATCGCCGCTCACGGGCAATATCGTCATCAACGTGCCGCCGCGACCTGCGGCACCGTTCAATACCGCCGCCCCGCGCGACCTCAGTCAGCCGTTGATGGCGCCCGTGCAGGTCAGCATTGATCCGCCGCGCTGGGCGGGTGATGCGCGCTTTGCGGAGCTGGTCTTTGACGCCAACAGCGGCGAGATCGTTTATCAGCGCAACGGCGTTGATGCGCGCCACATTGCCTCGATGACCAAAGTGATGACGGCCTATATGGTGTTTCAGGCAATCGCGGATGGCCGCCTGTCGCGTGACACCATGCTGACGGCATCGCCCGCCGCCGCCAACGTCCTGCGCCGCACGATGCGCCTTGGCGTGCGCGCAGGCCAGCAGATCAGCGTCGATGAAGCCTTGCATGCGATGATTTCACTCTCTGCCGGTGATGCCGCCATTATGCTGGCCGAAGCGGTCGCGGGCAGCGAGGACGCCTTTGCCTCGCGCATGACCGATACCGCGCACCGTCTTGGCGCGATCCGCAGCACCTTTGGCACGGCATCGGGTATTACCGGCGACGAAAGCACGGCGTATGACATTGCGCTGATCTTCAGCCAGGTCAGCCGCGACTTCCCCGATCTTTATGCGGATTATTTTTCGCCGCCGACCATCGTGTTGCGCAATCAGGAACAGGCCAATTGCCGCCTGTGCGCCGAGGACAACGGTCTGGCCGATATCGGCGCGACAGGCCAAAAGACCGGCACGCGCGGTGTCGCGGGCAGCTCGATCGTGGTGCAGATTGAAAACGGTGACCGCCGCTACATCGTCGTGGCACTGGGTGCGCCAAGCTCGGCTGCACGCATGGAACGCGCCGTTGAACTGGCGCAGGCGGTATGGAATTCACCGCTGCCCGCACGCCAGCAACTCTACATGGCGTCGGTCGGCGCGCCTGTCCAGCCTAACTAAACCCTGATTATCCGCGCAAGACCGCGCCCGCCTGTTTTGCGCTGGCGATGATCTTGTCGCTGACGGCGACGATCTCGGCATCGGTCAGCGTCTTGTCGAGGGGTTGCAGGGTGACGGCGACGGCCAGCGATTTTTTGCCGGGTTCGACCCCCTTGCCCTGATAGACGTCAAAGATATCGACGGCGCTGATGAGGGTTTTATCCGCACCCTTGATTGCGCGCACCAGCTTGTCGGCCTCAAGTGCCGCATCGGCGATGAAGGCGAAATCGCGGCTGACCGGCTGGAAGGGCGAGGGCTTGAGCAGGTCTTTCTGCGGACCTTTCTTTTTTGGCGCAGGCATGCTGGCAAGGAAAATTTCAGCCCCCGCCATCGCTTCCTCGCGCTTGAGCTTGGCCAGCAGGGCGGGATGCAGCTCGCCAAAGCTGGCCAGCACGGTGTGGCCTTGCTTGATCTGGCCGCTGCGGCCCGGATGATACCATTCAGGCGCGTCGGTGGTGATCTGCACACCCGCAAGGTTGATGCCGCAGGCCTCAAGCACCGCCAGTGCGTCGGCCTTGGCGTCGTAGACGTCGACAGTGCGCGCACTTTCCGCCCAATGGCGCGCGCGGGCGTTGCCGCTGCGCAGCAGGGTTGCGGTCAGCACCTGTCCCTTGGCGTCGGTTGCGCGGTAGACGTTGCCGATTTCAAACAGCGCGCTGTCTTGCAGCCCGCGGTCGGTGTTGCGCGCGGCTGCGTCGACAAGGTTGGGCAGGATGGACGGGCGCATGACGGCCAGATCGGCGCTGATCGGGTTGGTCAGGGTCAGCGCGGCCTTGTTCTGGTACAGATGCACGCCGAACATATCGGCACGGTCTTCGGCCAGAAAGGACCATGTGACGGTTTCATGAATACCGCGGTTGGCCAGACACAGGCGGGCACGGATGCCGCGCAGGGTAACGGGGGCGACGGGTATGCGCTTTTCATCTGCCGCAGGGCGCAAGGCGACGGCGGGCAGGTTGTCGTATCCGGTGATACGCAGGATTTCCTCGACGATGTCCGCACTGCCGGCGACGTCATGGCGCCAGCTGGGCGCGGTCACATCCCACTTGTCGTGGCTGTGTTCCTTGACGGCAAAGCCAAGCGCCGACAGGACGTCTTTTTGCTGGTTTGCAGGCAGGTCCAGCCCGCCGAGCGTGAGCAGCTTTTTCGGCGAATAGGCAATGGGCGCGTGGGCTACGGGTACCGCACCTGCGGTTACGGTCTTGCCAGGCTTGCCGCCGCAGCGTGCGGTGATCAGCGCGGTGGCAAGGTCGGTTGCCTGCGCCATCAACGCCGCATCGACGCCGCGTTCAAAGCGGTAGCGCGCCTCGGAGTCGATTTGCAGTTTCTGGCCTGCCTTGGCGATGCGCACCGGATCAAACAGCGCGCATTCCAGCAATACGTTTTTGGTATTGGCATCGACAGCCGTGGAAGAGCCACCCATGATGCCCGCAAGGCTGATGATGCCACTGTCGTCACAGATGACGATCATGCCGTCTTCAAGCGTATAGGTTTTTTCGTTCAGCGCTGCGAAGGTCTCGCCCGCCTTGGACAGTCGGATGGTCAAGTTGCCCTTGATCTTGTCGGCGTCAAAGACGTGCAGGGGGCGGTTATAGCCGATGCTCATCTCGTTGGTGATGTCGACCAGTGCGTCGATGGGGCGCTGGCCCGCGGCGGTGAGTTTTTGCTGCACGGCATCGGGCGAGGCCACGTTGGTCACACCCGCGATATAACGCGCGATGAACAGCGGACAGGCATCGGTATCCTCGATAGTAATGCTGACGGGTGCTTTGTCGTCACCCGTGACGGCCACGCCCGACAGCGGCACCAGCGTGCCAAGGCCTGCGGCGGCCAGATCGCGCGCGATGCCGTAAACGCCCGCACAGTCGCCGCGGTTGGGGGTGAGGTTGATGTCGATAACGGGATCGTTGACGCCAAGCGCGTCGGCGGCCGCACTGCCGGTGGCTGCACTGTCGGGCAACTCGATGATGCCGACGTGTTCGTCAGACAGGCACAGCTCGCGCGCGGAACACATCATGCCGTTTGATTCCTGCCCGCGGATGGCGGTTTTCTTGAGCGTGACGTCAAGGCCGGGGATATAGCTGCCCGCAGGTGCAAATACGCCCTTCATGCCCTGCCGCGCGTTGGGCGCGCCGCAGACGACTTTCAGTTGTTCCGCACCCGTATCGACGACAAGGCATTGCAGCTTGTCGGCATCGGGGTGTTTTTGCGCGCTGACGACATGGCCGACGACAAAACCCTTGAGCGTGGCGGCGCGGTCTTCGATGCCTTCAACCTCAAGCCCGATGGCGGTCAGCTTTTGCGCGATGTCGGCAAGGCTGGCGTCGGTGTCGAGGTATTCTTTAAGCCATGACAGGGGGAATTTCATGATCGTCTATCCGGTCGGTGTAAAAGGAGTGTATCAGGCGGCGGTGGCGGCGTTTGGCTGTTCCAGCACGCTAAAGCCGTAGTGGCGCAGCCAGCGCAGGTCGCTTTCAAAGAACGTACGCAGGTCGGGGATGCCGTATTTGAGCATCGTCATGCGCTCGATCCCCATGCCAAAGGCAAAGCCCTGATACTCATCGGGGTCAAGGCCGCAGTTCTTCAGCACGTTGGGATGCACCATGCCGCAACCCAGCACCTCAAGCCAGCCTTGCGACAGGCTGTCGCTGGCACGGCCGATTTTCAGCCCGCCGTTGCTGCGGTCACACCCGATGTCCATTTCCGCCGAGGGTTCGGTAAAGGGAAAGAAGCTCGGGCGCAGGCGCGTGGGCAGGTCGTCGACTTCGAAGAAACGCTTGCAGAATTCGATCAGGCAGCCCTTGAGGTGGCCCATATGCGTGGCCTTGTCGATGACCAGGCCTTCCATCTGGTGGAACATCGGCGTGTGCGTCTGGTCGTAGTCAGAGCGGAAGGTGCGGCCCGGCACGATCACGCGGATCGGCGGCTTGGTGTTTTGCATCACATGCACCTGCACGGTCGAGGTATGCGTGCGCAACAGGCGTTTTTTGTCCTCACCCTCGGGGGCATCAGGCAGATAGAACGTGTCGTGCATGGCGCGCGCGGGGTGCGCGGGCGGGAAGTTCAGCGCGGTGAAGTTGTGGAAGTCGTCTTCGATCTCCGGCCCCTCGACCACCGAAAAGCCCATGTCGGCAAAGATCGCCATCATCTCGGCCACGGTCTGGCTGATCGGGTGAATGGTGCCGCGGCTCTCGGGGCGCGTGGAGAGGGTCACGTCGACCTTCTCGCTGGCAAGGCGGGCGTTGAGGGCGGCGTCTTTCAGTACAGCTGCCTTGGCATCAAGCGCGTTTGCAATATCGGTCTTGAGCAGGTTGAGCGCCTGGCCCATCTGCTTCTTCGCCTCGGGGTCAAGGCCGCCAAGCGTACTCATGAGCGAGGTCACCTTGCCCTTTTTGCCAAGGGCCGCCACGCGCGTGTCTTCAAGCGCGCCGATGTCGTTGGCGGCCTCGATGCTGGCGATGATCTCGTTTTTGAGCGCGTCAAGATTGTGTGTGGTCATCTGTGTTTCTCTTACGGTTCCGATCCGGGGGTGAGCGTGACGCTCAGTCCGTCCATTTCTGGCGTCAAAATAATCTGGCACGACAGGCGCGACAGTTCGTCATCGACGGCGAAGGCGTCGTCGAGCTTGTCGATTTCCTCGTCCGTCGGCTCGGGGATCTGGTCAACCCAGTCCTCGTCGACATAGACGTGGCAGGTTGCGCAGGCAAGCGCGCCGCCGCATTCGGCCTTGAGGCCAAGGGCAGGGTTTTCAAGCCCGTGGTCGCGAATGACTTCCATCAGGCGCCAGCCTTCGATGGCATCAAGGCAGTGGTTCACGCCGTCGCGATCGGTCACGTTGATTTTCATGCGCGGGTACCTCCCGTCATTTCTTTGAGTGCCGCGACAAAGGCGGCGAACAGCCATAGCTCCAGCACAAACGTCGCGGCATTGCCGATCAGCATTAGCAGCAGGTCGGGCGTGCCCGCACCGATCAGCGGGCTAAGCAGCAGGATCTTGGGAAACTCGGCGCAGATCAGCACCAGCCCCAGCAGGCGCAGCGAGATCATAAATCCCCGTGCGCGCCGCGCATAGTCGCGCAACGAATAGTCAACCGCCGTCAAAACCGGGGCAAGGCGAAAGCGCAAGGCCCACAACACGATGCCCAGCATCACCATGATGGCGACCTGTACGCCCGCGCGGTCGTTGAAGGCATCGGGGTTTTTCAGTAGCTCTTCGGGATTGGCGACGGTGATGAAGATATGCTCGTAGCCCGCCATCAGGGCCTTCCACAGGATATAGGCAATGACCGTCGCCTGCAAAAGGCGCAGGCGCGTGGGCAGGTCGGTCTGCGGCGCTGCCGCTTGCTCGCCCAGCACCCACAGGCGCACGCTGCCAAAAATCATCCAGCCCATTGCCGCGATGCCGGGCAGGCCGAAGATGAAGTTTTGCAACGGCGTGACGGGGGAGGCGAACTGCGCGATCAGCAGCGCGTTGATGCACACGACGGCAAAGGGGATCATTCCCATGCGCGCCAGCGTGCCGGCATGCAGGCCCAGCAGCAGCAACCCCTGACGGCAGGCTTCAAAAACCCTGAATGGTGCGAGTTCCGGCGTGCGGGTCATGGGGTGGCGCGATTCTTTCGGGAGTTATCAACAAAAACCGTTGGCAGTTTACTGAATTGGCGGCATATCGCCAAGCTTTACAGGGCGTTGCAACATGGCTTTCGTTAAAATTATGAAAACTTAAGCGACGCCGAGCTTGTTTTGCAGGTTGCTTGACGACGTCGTGTATTCAAAGCGCAGCTTGCGCTCGGGGTGGACGTAGGAAAACACCTTTTGCGCGGCAAGCGCGCCTTCGTGAAAACCCGACAGGATCAGCTTGAGCTTGCCCGGATAGTGGTTGATGTCGCCGATGGCAAAGATGCCGGGCACGCTGGTTTCAAAATTCTCGGTATTCACGGGGATGAGGTTGTTGTGCATCTCGACCCCAAAGGTCGCTACGGGGCCAAGCTTCATCGTCAGGCCATAAAACGCCAGCAAGGTGTCGCAAGGCACCAGATGCGCGCTCTTGTCGGCCAGCGTGACCGACAGGCCTTCTATCTGCCCGTCATGGCCGTGAATGGCGGTGGGGTTGCCGATCACCAGCGACATCTTGTTGGCCGCCACCAGTTCGCGCATGGCATTGACGCTGTGCGGTGCCGCGCGGAAATCGTCGCGGCGGTGGAGCAGCGTGATATGCTTGGCGATGGGCTGCAAATTCAGCGTCCAGTCGAGCGCGCTGTCGCCGCCGCCGGCGATGACGATGGTCTTGCCTTCGAACTGCGCGCGGTTGCGCACGGCATAAAACACGCTGGTGCCCTCAAACGCATCAATGCCCGCCAGTGGCGGTTTTTTGGGCATGAAGCTGCCCCCGCCCGCCGCGATGATGACCACTTTGGCCTCGATCACCGTGCCAAGGTCGGTGGTGACGCGAAAACCGCCATCAATTTTCTCGCATTTCTCCGCCATCTGGCCGAGGTGGAATTGCGCGCCGAAGGGTTTGATCTGCTCGAGCAACTGGTCGGTCAGTTGCTGGCCCGTCACCACAGGCAGGGCGGGGATGTCATAGATCGGCTTTTCGGGATAAAGCTCGGTACACTGCCCGCCCGGGCGGTCGAGGATGTCGATCAGCTGCGCCTTGATGTCGAGCAAGCCGAGTTCGAACACGGCGAACAGGCCAACAGGGCCCGCGCCCACGATCAGCGCATCGGTGGTATAGGTGTGTCCGGCGGGGAGCGAGGTATGGTTTTGCATGCCGCCAAGCTATGCGCGCGGGGCGGTAAAATCAAGTCGGGCGGCAGGGGGGTATCGGCAGGGCGGGAAAAAATCAGAAAAAGACGTTCATGCGGCCGGTCAGCAGATCCAGCAGGCATTTGATATAGCTGACGCCGGTGTTGCCCGCTTTGTGCAGGCTGACGCCGATTTTCTTGCTCAGGTCCTGGTTGGCGAAATTCATCTTTCGTCTCCCGTTTCATGCGGCCCGCCCGTATGGCGGCGCTTGCAATTTCAATATGGGAACGAAGACTGCGGGCGGCGAGTGAACCCGTCAATTGTTTTTTAGCGAATATGTCGGATTATGGTATAAAAAATACCATTTCAGCAATAAAAACACCGTATAATGAAATTAAATTACGCGATTAATGCCCATGCTGGCCGCTTGATGGCCATTTGGGCGTGGGGCGCTGGCCGCCTTTGGCGGGGGCGACGGGGCTGTCAGGGCGAGGAAACAGCGCGCTCGGCCCGCCCGTGGGTAATCCTGCATTCTTATAGGCAAGGAAGGTATTGAGCGCGGTGCTGGCGGCATCAAGGTCGTTGAGGTCGATATCCTGATTGTCGATAACCAGCTTGTCGACACGGTAATAACCGCTGTCGCCGGCTTCGTGAGCATACAAGGTTGATTGCAGCGTGGTGTCGCCGATGCGCGTGGTGATGTTGCCTTTATATAGGCCGTTGCCGGTATCGGCGAAAATCTCGATCTCGGCCTGCGCGCCATCAATATCGGCCAGATAGGCGCGGCTGACGGGCTGGTAGAACTGTAGCGGATTGGGCGGCAGGAAAGCGGCGAAATCGGCCACCGGTATCGCCAGGCCCGGGGCGCTGACGTGGCCGAAAATCTTGCGCGCCATGCGCGACGACTGTGGGTCGAAATCCGACAAAAGGCCTGCTCCTGTTAAGATTTACATATAATATAGCCAATTTTTACGCCCCTGTCAAAGAAAGCAGGCCCGCAGGGCCCCCGCGCGCGACGAATTAACCCCACGCATGGCAGGTTGGCGGTGGTTTTCGCCTCATCCCTCGGCTAAATTCGTCGTCAGTCCTGTTTTGACCCTGCGTGCGCCATGACCGTCTACCATTTACATCTGGTATCTGATTCGACCGGCGGCACGCTGACCGCCCTTGCCAAGGCGTGTCTGGCGCAGTTCGAAGGCGTTGCGGTCGAACAGCATTTCTGCCCGCTGATCCGCACGCCTGCGCAGGTGGCGGCTGTCGCGCAAACCATCGCGGCCAAACCGGGCATGGTGTTGTATACGATGGTCGACGACGGGCTTGGCCGTTTGCTGGAACAGCATTGCCGCGCGCTCAACGTGCCGGTGCAGCCGATTTTGGCCCCCGTGTTGCGGCTGATGGCCGACACCTTTCATCAATCCAGCCGCGCCGAGCCGGGGCGGCAACATAAGCTCGACGATGCCTATTTCGCGCGCATGGACGCTGTCGACTACGCCCTTGCCCATGACGACGGCCAGCGCAGTGCCGCCGATCTTGCCGCCGCCGATGTGGTGCTGGTGGGCGTGTCGCGCACCTCGAAAACGCCGACCTGCGTTTATCTGGCCAACCGCGGCATCAAGGCCGCCAATGTGCCGCTGGTGCCCGCCGTGCCGTTCCCGCAAGCGGTGCTTGACCTTGCCGCGCGCGCGGACGGGCCGCTGTTCGTGGCATTGACGGCGGCACCTGAAAGATTGGTCGATATCCGCCGTAACCGCCTGCAGCAACTGGGCGAGGTGCGCGAGACAAGTTATTTCGACAGCGACACTGTGAGCGAGGAAGTGCGCGCCGCGCGCCAGTTGTACCGCCAGCACGGCTGGCCGGTGATCGACGTCACGCGCCGTTCGGTCGAGGAAACGGCGGCGGAGATCATCACCTTGCTCGAAGTGCGCCGCATACAGGGAGAGGGTTCATGACCACGGCCTTGCGCGCCGCTATCGTCGGTTATCCGGTGTCGCATTCGCTGTCGCCGGTCATGCACGGCTATTGGCTGCAACACTACGGTATCCACGGCCATTATGGCGCGATGGCGGTGACGGCAGACGGGCTCAAGGACGCGCTGACCGAAATGGCCGCACGCGGCTATGCGGGGTGCAATTTGACCATGCCGCACAAGGAAGCGGCGCTGTCGCTGATGGATGTGCATGACGAAAGCTGCCTGATGTCGGGTGCGGTCAATACCGTCGTTATGCGCGGCGGCAAGATGCATGGCTATAACAGCGACGGTTTCGGTTTCGTTGAAAGCCTGAACGCGCAAACGCCCGGCTGGTCGGGCGCGCGTGTCGTCATTCTTGGAACCGGCGGTGCTGCGCGCGGCATCATTGCTTCGCTGCGCGCCGCGGGTGCCGCGCATTTCGTGCTGGTCAACCGCACGCGCGCCAAGGCCGAGCGCGTGGTGAAGCAGTTTTCCATGACTGCCGTCGATGTGGTGGACTGGCAGGAGCGCGATGCGGCGCTGGAGCGTGCCACGCTGCTGGTCAACTGCACCAGCCTTGGCATGACGGGGGAGGGCGCGCTTGATCTTGACGTCGCGCGCCTGCCTGATGATGCCGTGGTGTCCGATATTGTCTACCGCCCGCTTGAAACGCGCTTGCTGGCGCGGTCGCGCGCGCGCGGCCTGCGCGTGGCCGAGGGGCTGTCGATGCTGATGCATCAGGGCAGACTTGGGTTTGAACACTGGTTTGGCATTGATCCGGCGGTGACGCAGGATCTTGCCAATACATTGCTGGCCGCGATGGGCCAAAAGACGCAGGATTGATATGATGACCCTGCACAACGACGCAATTTGTGCCGACAAGCTTTATCATGGTTCGCCTGTACATGGATTAAAGCTGATTGAACCACGTCAGGCCAGTGACGCCGACGGTGTCGCTTTTAATGTTGACCGCGCTGTCTTTGCAACGCACCACAAGGCCTTTGCCACGATATTTGGTCTGGTTGATCTTGCGGTATTGCCGCGGGGTGAAAACGCCAACACATGGTCGGTTGGCATGCGCCAAACGCATGCGGGGCTTGTTGTGACTGCGCGCATTCCTTCACTGTGGCGCGCACACATTGAAACATCGGCCAAAGGGTGTCTTTATCTTGTGCCGAAACAGATGTTTGATCAAACCGATGGTTTGCAATGGAAGAGCAAAAAAGCCGTCGTGCCTGATGACGCGCAGGTCGTGACACTGGCTGATTATATAGCCGCAGGCGGCGAAGTTGAATGGACATGAGAAAGGAACATCAATGATCATCATCGGCCTGACAGGCTCCATCGGCATGGGCAAAAGCACCGTCGCCAAAATGATGCAGGACCGCGGCGTGCCCGTGCATGACGCCGACGCCGCCGTGCATAAGCTGCTGGGCGCGGGCGGCGACGCTGTCGGCGTGGTGGGGCAGGTCTTTCCCGATGCGCTGGTGGTCAATGGCGAAGGGGTGGCGCAGATCGACCGTCAGGTGCTGGGCCGTCTGGTGTTTAATGACCGCGCCGCCAAGAAAAAGCTTGAAGAACTGCTGCACCCCATCGTGCGTGCGCAGACCGACGCCTTCGTCGCCGATCACCGCCGCCGCGGCACCGAAGCGATTACGCTCGACATCCCCCTGCTGTTTGAAACCAAGGGGCAGGGCCGCGTTGACGTCACGCTGGTGGTCAGCGCCAATGCCGCCGAGCAGGAAAAACGCGTGCTGGCGCGTCCCAACATGACGCGCGAGAAATTCCAGCGCATCGTCGCAGGCCAGATGCCTGATGCGGAAAAGCGCAAACTGGCCGATTACGTGCTGCGCACAGATCAGACGCTGGCGCAGACCGAACAGGATCTTGATAAAATTCTTGCGGAGATCAAGGCACGCGCGCCGCGCTTATAAAGTGCTGGCCGCTCTGCGCGCTGCTCAGGCGTTGCCCTCGCCGCCGCCCGACAGTGTCTTCCACAACGGGTTTTTCAGCTTGCCGAGGAATTCGTCATGCGCGCTGACTTCGTCTTGTGTCGGCGCGAAGGTGCGTTTGGGGCGGTTTTGCTGACGGATGCGCGCTGCCAGCTGTGCCGATGCGGCGGCAGCCTGATCGCTGATGAGGCCAAGGCCGTGCTGGCGCCCGCCCATCATTTCAAGATAGACCTCGGCCAGCAATTCCGCATCGAGCAAGGCGCCGTGGAATTTACGCGCGCTGTTGTCGATCTTGAAGCGGCGGCACAGCGCGTCGAGGTTGGCGGGCTGGCCGGGGAATTTCTGGCGCGCGATCAACAGCGTGTCGATGGCGCGCGTCATCGGCATGGTCTTGAAGCCGCATGATTTCAGCTCGGCATTCAAAAACTTCATATCGAATTCGGCGTTGTGGATCACGAGCTGCGCGCCTTCGATGAATTCCAGGAATTCGCCGACCTTTTCGGTGAACAGCGGATGGTTTTTCAGGAATTCGCCCGTCAGGCCGTGGACGCGCACCGCATCGGCCGGCACGTCGCGCATGGGATTAAGGTAGGTGTGAAAGACGCGCCCCGTCGGCAGGTGGTTTTCAAGTTCGATACAGCCGATTTCGACCAGCCGGTGTCCTTCGGCGGGGTCGAAACCGGTTGTCTCTGTATCGAGGACGATTTCGCGCGTCATGGTCTGCCTTATGCGACCCCTTGCGCCTGTTGCTGGCGCAGGCGGTTGACCTCGTTCATGTACAGCGCCTCAAAGCTGATGGGTGCGAGGTAGAGCGGGGGATAGCCGCCGCGCGCCGTGGTGCTGGAAACGATTTCGCGCGCGAAGGGGAACAGCAGCTTGGGCACCTCGACCATGATGGCGGGGGCCTGTTGTTCCTTGGGCACGTTGCGCAGCGCGACAAGCGCGCCGTAAACGAGGTCGACGATGAATACGGTTTTCTCTTCGCCTTTTTTCTTGGCTTCGACGCGCAGGTGCAGCGTCACGTCAAAGGTGTCTTCCTGCACTTGTTTGTGCTGCAGGGTGATCTGAACGCCCGTTTCCGGCGCGCCCCAGCCCGAAACCAGACTTTCGGGGGCGTGGGGGTTTTCAAACGACAGGTCGCGCACGTACTGGGTCAGCACATGGATATTGGGTTGCGCGGCTTGGGTATCGGGGGTGGCTGTCGGTTTGTCGGACATCGGCGGGGCGATCCTTCTTCTGGTGTCAAAACGGCTCGGAAAAAATGAAGTTTCCAAGACATAACAAAAATAGCCCGCTGTGGAAAGGCGGCACGGCACCAAAAACGCCGCCATTTGTTGACAAAGACGGCGGCGACTGGAATTCTGGCCTTCGCGCATTAAAATCAGGCTCTTGGCGCTTTTTTGCCTTATGACCAGCTGCGGCTGGCGAGCCACCTACCGGAGTATGCCTATGGCGTTTGACATCATTATATTTGCCCTGATCGCGGCATTTTTGATCTACCGCCTCAACAGCGTGCTGGGCACGCGCCACGGCGGGGAGCGCCAGCGCCCCAACCCGTTTGGCGAGCGCAACGATGCACCATCGCCCATCGCCAAGGACGGCCCCGTGATCGAAGGCGAGCTGGCACCGCAAGCACCACCCGTGTTGCGCGAAATGGTGCTGGATGGCATCGTCGACCCCGCACGCGACAGCGAGGGCCGCATCCGCAGCGGACTTGAAGACATCGCGCAGGCTGATCGCTATTTCGATGTGAAGTCTTTTGTCGGTGGTGCGCGCGCTGCCTTTGAAATGATCGTCACTGCCTATGCGCGCGGCGAACTTGATACGCTCAAGGACCTGCTCAGCCCCAAGCTTTATAATGACTTCAAGACCGGCGTCGAGGCACGCACGCGCGCAGGCCAGACCACCGACATCATCATCCACCGCATCAAAAAGGCGCAGATCATCGAGGCACACCTTGGCGGCACGATGGCCTATGTGACGGTCGATTTCGATGTCGAACAAACGACCGTGACGCGCGATAGCGCAGGCCAGGTGGTCGACGGCGACCCCGACCGCGTCTTTAGCGTGGAAGATATCTGGACCTTCACGCGCGACACGCGCGCGAGCGACCCCAACTGGACCCTCATTGAAACCCGTGCCGGCGGCGAGGCTTAATCACATGCGTTTTTCCCTGTTGGCGGCGGTTGCACTGCTGGCCCTTGCATCCTGCACCACGCCCCCCAAGGAGGGCGAGGGGGATCGTGTCAGCCTCAAGCCCGTGGCGTTTACGGCCCTGCCGAACTGGCAGAACGATGACCATGCACAGGCGCTCAAGGTCTTTCTGGTGTCATGCGGCGCCATGAACAAACGCCCCGCCGATGCCGCGATGACCGGTGGTTTTGCGGGAACACTGGCGCAATGGCAGACGGTCTGTGCGGCTGCCGCACAAGTGCCTGCGGGCGACGTGATGGCCGCACGCAGCTTTTTCGAGCAAGCCTTCACGCCTTATGAAGTGCGCGGCAACAAGGGTGCCACGGGCATGTTCACCGGCTATTACCAGCCCGAGCTGCGCGGCAGCCTGACGCAACAGGGCAAATACCAGACGCCGCTTTATGCGCGCCCCGCAGATCTTGTGAGCGTCAATCTCGGCGATTTCGTGCCCGAACTGAAGGGCAAAACCGTGCAGGGCCGCGTGGTGGGCGAGAACCTCAAGCCCTATTACACGCGCACCGAAATTGAAAACGGCGCGCTGAAAGACAGCGGCATTCCGGTGGTCTGGGTTGATGACCCGGTCGATGCGTTCTTTTTGCACATTCAGGGTTCGGGCGTGGTGACGCTTGAAGACGGCACGCAATTGCAGGTCGGCTATGCCGCGCAAAACGGCCACAGCTATTACGCCGTTGGCAAGACGCTGGTGGAACGCGGCGCGCTGAAAAAAGAAGACGTGTCGATGCAAAGCATCCGCGCCTGGCTGGAAAACAACCCGCAGGAAGCGACCTCGCTGATGAACAGCAACAACTCTTACGTCTTCTTCCGCAAGCTCGAGGGTACGGGCCCGCTTGGCGCGCAGGGGGTCGAGGTCACGGCGGGGCGCAGCCTTGCGGTTGACCGCACGCTGATGCCCTATGGCCTGCCGCTTTATCTTGACGCGCAGGAGCCTGACAGCGGGCGCATCCAGCGTCTGATGATCGCGCAGGATACCGGCGGCGCCATCAAGGGCGCGGTGCGCGGTGATTATTTCTGGGGTGCGGGCGATATGGCGGCTGACAAGGCCGGACGCATGAAAAGCGAGGGCCGCTATTTCGCCCTGTTGCCCAAAGCGGTGGCAGTGCCGCAAGAGGTTTTGCGCTGACCTTGCGGTTGCGCGTTATATCAGGAAATTTTCTGGGCCATCGGCAGTTTGGCCGCGGCGGCATCGATGTCTTCGCTAAAGGGGATGCCGGCCTGTGCGCCAAGGCCAAGGCAGGACAGGCTGGCGCCTGCGCTGGCGCGGTGCAGGGCTTCGGTCCACGGCAGGCCTTTGAGCAGGCATGACGCAAAGATGCCGCAAAAGGCATCGCCCGCGCCGGTGGTGTCGACGACTTCGACTTGCAAGGTTTCCTGTGCAAACACATCCTGCCCGCGCGCCGCCACGCAGCCGCGCGCTTCGAGCGTGATGATGCAGGTCAGCGGGCCAAGGGCGGCAA
>JAEXMB010000089.1 GCA_023444705.1 Pseudomonadota bacterium
GGTACAGGCACAAAGCCGAATTCGTCCGCCTCGGGGGCCGCTTTTTGTTCAATCGGTGTTGCTGCCGGCGCGGGCGCTTCGTCGCGCCCTTCAAACACAGCGTCAAGACGTGCGATCAGGTCACTGTCGTCGCCGGCGGGCTCGCTGCCCTCGGCGGCCAGACCCGCGACGATCAATTTGATGCGGTCAAAGGATTCAAGGATCAGCGACACCGACTGCGGCTTGACTGCAAGACTGCCGTCGCGGTAGCGGCCCAGCACATTTTCGCCATGATGGGCGAGCTTTTCAAGGCGCGGCAGGCCAAGGAAGCCGCACGTACCTTTAACGGTATGCACCAGGCGGAAGATACGGCCGATCAAATCCTTGTCATTGGGATTTTGTTCGAGCTTGACGATATCAAGATCAAGCGCGTTGAGGCTTTCCGTCGTTTCCGCCAGAAATTCCTGAATAAGATCGTCCATGAATATCCCCTGCAAAGCCGCCCGTGCGATGAAGGTGCGTCGGCCAGAACGGCCATGACGGGCGGTCCTTATAGATTGCCCTGAAAAGCTTAAGAGTTCCTTATCCCGCAGGACCGAAAACAGACATATTTTCAATAGCTTGTCCGACGGCATGCACGGGCATGTCCGCCGCTGGCGTAAAACCACGGCCAATCAATGCCTTGGGGCGCGCCCAAAGCTTTGACACAGCGCACAATCACAGGAAAAAAGCGTCAGGCAACGCCGACGGTAAAGACCAGCGTACCGGCCTCGGTATCCAGCGTCCAGTTTACCGGAAGACCGAAATGGGCGGCAAAGCGGCCCGTCAGGTAGGCGTGAATCGAGCGCGCGTCAAGCGCCTCGGGGTCGCTGTCGCCACGCAGGGCGGATTCTACTCCGTCGCGAAAACCCGGGTTCTTGCCTTTGAGGGCAATACTCACGCCGGATTTATCCGCCTTGGCGCTGACGGTGATGACACCCTCGCCGTGCAGGCACTCTTCGGCCAAAATCAGGGTGTTCAGCACAACCTTGAAAAACCCGCGCGGCGGCATCGAAAACACCACGCCGATGTCAGGGGCGAATTCGCATGAAATGCGCCCGCCCTGCGGGATCAGGTCGGAAAAAGCCTCGCGGATGTCCTTGAAGCCGATGTTCTGGTCCGTTCCCGCAGCGCCATAGCACAGGCGGAAATTCTTGAGGCGCACACTGGCCTGACGCGCGCTGTTGGCGATCAGCTGCGTCGCCTCGGCACCCGCAGACGGGCCGAGTTCTTCCATCAGCTCGACACCGTTGTTGACGGCACCTACAGGGCTGACCAGATCATGGCAGACGCGCGACGCCATCAACTCAAGCACGCGGGGATGGAACATCACGTCGGTCATGGCGGTTTTCCTTTTTTGCTCGGGGTCAGGCGGCGGCGCGGAAAGGCGATGCGATGCCGCTGAGTTCAAGTTGTTCTTCCAGTTGCGCAGTCAGGCGCGCCAGTCCTTCGGGCGTAAACCCCTCGGCGCGCACCGTCAGCAGATCTTCGGTATTGGAGGGACGCAACAGCCACCAGCCGTCGGGCGTCGTCACCCTTACCCCGTCGATGTCGTTGAGTGTGACATCCGGCTGGTTGATTTTTTGTAAACGCGCCTTGATTTCAGGCGCCACACCGAATTTGATCGCAGCAGGCACGGGAAAGCGCACCTCGGGCGTGTTGAAAATACGCGGCAAATGGCTGGTCAGGCCGGCAAGGCCGCTTTCGCTCTCGCTGACAAGGTTGAGCAAGCGCACGGCACAATAAGGCGCGTCGTCAAAACCGTCGTGGCGGTCGGCAAAGCAGATATGCCCCGCCAGCTCGCCCGCCAACGGCGCTTTTTCCGCCTTGGCCTTGGCTTTGATGAGCGAGTGGCCCGTGTTCCACATCAGCGGCTTGCCGCCAAGGCGCGCGACCTCGTCAAAGAACACGCGGCTGCACTTGACGTCGCCGATGATGGTCGCACCCGGGTTGTTTTTCAGCACTTCGGGGGCGTAGACCGCCATGATGATGTCGGCGGCAATAAAATCGCCCGTGGCGGTGACTGCGCCGATGCGGTCGGCGTCGCCGTCAAAACCGATACCAATATCGCAGCCTTGCTCGCGCACGACCTTGGCAAGGTCGCGCATGTTCTTTTCCACCGTCGGGTCGGGATGGTGGTTGGGAAAGCGCCCGTCGATCTCGTCATAGATCAGGATATGCTCGCCCGGCAGTTTGGCGGTCAGGCGGCGCGTGATCTCGCCAGCCGCGCCGTTACCGCAATCCCACGCCACTTTCAGCGGGCGCGGACCGCGCCACTCGGCCAGCAGGCGGTCGACATAGGCGTCCTGAATATCGAATTGCGTGGTTGTCCCCTGCCCGCTTTCAAAATCGCCCTTGGCGGCAAGACGGCCGATCTCCTGTACCGCGTCGCCGTAAAAGGGGCTATCGTGATAGGCCATCTTGATGCCGTTGTCCGACAGCGGGCTGTGCGATCCGGTGACGATCACCGCCGCGTCTTTTTTGCGCGTGACCATCGCGAAATAGACCATCGGCGTGGGGCCAAGGCCGACATTTTCAACATCGATGCCGCAATCGTTGAGCCCGCGCGCGACTGCCGCCGCAAACAGCGGTGACGTTTCGCGTCCGTCAAAGCCCAGCGCCGCCGTCTTGCCGCCGCGGCGCTTGAGCAGCGTGCCAAAGGCGCGGCCCACGTAATAGCAATCGATTTCGCGCAGGGAGATATTCACCTTGCCGCGGATGTCATACTCGCGCAGGATCGAAACATCAAAGGCATGGGTTTGCGTCGTCATCGTCAAAACCTTTCATGAAAAGGAAGAGCGGGCGTATCAGGCAGTGCGCAGCAGAGAGAGGGTCGAAACCTCTTTCTGCGGCAGGATCAGGCGCACAAGGTTGCGCACTTCCTGACGGGCGTTGATATTGGCAAGATTAAGGGTATAGCGTTGAGCCCAGCGGCTGTCCTCGCGCAGGTCGAGCATGGTCAGGCCGTGCAGGAACAGGTGGCGGAACACCTCGCGCTCGCTAAAGCCGGGCGCGACGGTAAAGCCAAGGGGACGTTGCAGATCGTCAAGCAAGCGCGCGATGTCCTGCTTGTGCGCGCTATCCTCGCTGGCAAGGCGGTTGCGCATGACGAACCAGTTGATGGTGCGGCCGTCGCGCTTTTGGCGCTGGCGCGTGAGGTCCCAGACCATTTCGGTATAGATGCTGGCCTTGGTCGGGCGCATCGTCTGCGGATCGATTTTTGCGATCAGATCCATGTCGACGAAGCTGTCGTTCATGGGGGTTAGCAGCGTATCGGCATAGGAATGGCCGACGACGCTGAGAAAGCGGTCAGACCCCGGCGTGTCGATGACGATGAAGTCGTGGCGGCTGGCCAGCTCGTCGATCACCATTTCAAGGCGCTGGCGTTCCTGATCGCGGCGGGCGAAAACATCGTTCAGGCCTTCGGCGCGGTCGATGTGAATATGCTCGGGCATGTCCATGTCGACGACGCTGTCGCCGGGTACGCGCTCCTGCGCTGCGGTGGCGATGGTGCGCCAGCGGTTCTTCATCGCCGTGGTCAGCGTGCCCTGATGGCTGTCGAGGTCGATGGTGCCGACCGAATAGCCAAGACGCATCAGGCCGATGGCCACATGCAACGCCACGGTCGACTTGCCCGACCCGCCTTTTTCGTTGCCGACCACGATGACATGGGCGCGCAGGCGCGGCGGCGTCTGGGTTGGGTCGATCATGGCAAAAGGCGGCACAGGTCTTTGCATAAGTTATTGTTAGCGCATCTTTATTTTGCCGACAAGCCTCTGATTCGCGCCGTCATTTTCATATTGCAAGCAGCGCGCTTTTTGCGCTATAAAATGCCCTGCCCTTTCCCGTTTCAGGACCATCAGATGCAACGCCTTTCCCGTGACGATATCCGCAAGCAGTTTGACGCCGCCAGCAGCGAGCAGAACACGCCCTTCACCAACGCGGTCAAGGCCCTGAGCGCGGCGATCAACGACATGCGCAACGAGGGCATCGACGTCGAGCTGCTGCTGACCGGCTGCGCGACCGAGCAGGGCTTCGCCCTCAGCCCCGGCAACAACGTCGCCACGTGGCGCCAGAAAACCAGCGGCATCCTGCGTATCGGTAACAGCCAGCATCTGGTCGCCTTTTGCACGCAGGCCAAGCTGAAATCCGAAGGCGAGGACGCCGAATGGAAAGACTTCACAATCATGTGCGTGTCCAAGCTTGACATCCGCATGCAAGGGCTCGACAAGGGCGTGCGCACGGAAACCTTCAACCTGCGCAAGGACGGCGGTCTGATCGAATTCCAGAAATTCGTCATCAACAAGGCCGGCGTCGATGCCGCCATCAGCAACGCCGACACCTATCAAAGCCTGAGCAAATCAAGCCAGATCAACCTTGGCCTGCTCAGCGACAGCACGTTGCGCGCGCCCAAGCTGTCCTTCAAGAAATCCGGCCAGCCCTGATGACCTCGCGTATGCGTGCCTATCTTGCGCCCGAAGGATTCGTTGACGACCTGATCGCCGAGCTTGGCGACGCTGTCACCGCCGTGCAGGACCGTCTGGTTATCGCCGAACACGGCGGCCCCGATCACGCCATCTGGGCGGAAAACGTCTGGCTTGATCCGCGCTTTATCTCCATCACCTCGATCGGCGATGCCGCCAAGCAGCTGCGCGCGATCCAGCGCAACTGGGCCTGCCTGAGCCAGGGCCATCACCGCCGCGCGCGGCTGATCGAAGAAAAACTGCCGCATGTCTCGGCCAAGCCGCTGGTCTTTGGCGCGCCCGTGCCAAGTGCGGCGCTGGGCAGCTGGACCTTGCTGCGCGATGACCTGATGCTGGCATCGCCCGCCTGCTCCTCGCCCATGCCCAACGGTGTGTGGCAGTTTGTGGAGGACAAGGAGACGCCCCCCAACCGCGCTTACCTGAAACTGTGGGAAGCACTCTCGCGCCTGCCCAAAAAGCCGCAGGCGGGCGAGACGTGCCTTGACCTCGGCGCATGTCCGGGCGGCTGGACATGGGTCTTGCAAACGCTGGGCGCGAAAGTCATCAGCGTCGACAAAGCCCCCCTCGCCCCGCATATCGCAGCCCTGCCAAACATCTCCTACGTCCAGCAAAGCGCCTTTGGCCTTGCGCCCACCGACGTCGGCCCCGTTGACTGGCTGTTTTCCGACATCATCTGCTATCCCGAGCGCCTGCTCAGGCTGGTGCATAACTGGCGCGACGCGGGCCTTGCCAAAAACATGGTCTGCACAATTAAGTTCCAGGGCGAAACCGATTTTTCCGCCATTCGCCAGTTCCTCGATATCTCTGGTTCTTTTGCGATGCACCTCTATAATAACAAGCACGAAATCACCTGGGTTTATCTGGAGCCATAGCCATGTCAAACACCGTTTCCGCCGCCGCATCGCCCGCAGCAGAGAGATTGAAACGGATCAGGCGCCAGATGGCACAGCGCGGCATCGACGGGTTCTTTGTGCCGCGTGCCGATGAATTTCAGGGTGAATACGTCCCCGCCAGCAACGACCGTCTGGCATGGATCAGCGGCTTTCACGGCTCGGCGGGCTGCGCCATCGTTCTCAGCGATCAGGCCGCGTTTTTTACCGATGGTCGCTATACTTTGCAGGCGCTGAGCGAGGTCGACGGCGAACACTTCCACCGCTACAGCACCGCCGACAACCAGCCGCCGCTTGAAACCCGCAATCCGCTTGACTGGCTGGGCATGGCCCTTGGCAGCGGCAAGGTTTTCGGCATCGACCCGTGGGTACATACCCCCGCCGATGTGGAGCGCCTGCGCACGAC
>JAEXMB010000073.1 GCA_023444705.1 Pseudomonadota bacterium
GAACAGATGCGCGACCGTGCGGTCGCGCGGACGTAGCGAATTATATAATAGAGATAACGGGAAAGTCGATGGTGCCCCTGGTCGGACTCGAACCAACACACCTTGCGGTACCTGATTTTGAGTCAGGCGCGTCTACCAATTTCACCACAGGGGCATTTTGTCGCCATCATAGCCAAGTTTCAGATATGGTCAATGGTGGAAAATCCCATATTTTTCAGCCCTGATTTATGATATTAATGCGCTTGAGTTGCCGTTTTGACCATAGCCGAGGGCTACATGATCTCCCGCTGGATTCACGACCTGTACGAATGGACGCTGCGCATTTCAGCTCACAAGAATGCCACCGCCGGTCTGGCCGCCGTGTCGTTTACCGAAAGCTCGTTCTTTCCCATTCCGCCCGACATCGTGCTGATCCCCATGTGCGTCGCGCGCCGCGACAAGGCGTTTTATTATGCCTTCATCTGCACGGCGTCGTCGGTGATCGGCGGCTTTTTCGGCTATGCCATCGGTTATTTCCTGTTCGAGGCGATCGGCGAGCCGATCCTGAAATTTTACGCCGCGACCGAAAGCTTCGAGGCGTTGCGCCAGACCTATGACCAATGGGGCGGCTGGATCATCATCGCCAAAGGCATGACCCCTATTCCCTACAAGATCCTCACCATTCTCAGCGGCGCCTTGCATCAGAACCTGCTGGTTTTTGCCGTGGCCTCGGTGGTCGCGCGCGCCATGCGCTTTTATCTGGTGGCGGCACTGATCTGGAAGTTCGGCGCGCCTATTCAGGCCTTTATCGAAAAACGCCTGATGCTGATGACCACTTTGTTTCTTGTCCTCTTGATCGGCGGCTTTGCCGCTATAAAATATATGCTATGAAACCGCTGTTTTTGACATTCGCGCAGACGCGCCCGCTTGCCGCCCTGCTGTTGCTGGCCAGTATCGCCATTCTGGCGACGGCCTATATCAGCCAATACGTCTTTCACTACGACCCCTGTGTACTGTGCCTGTATCAGCGCAAGCCCTATTTTGCGGTGATCGCGCTCTCGTTGCTGGCCCTTGGCTTGGCGCGTTCGCGCCCCTGCCTTGCGCGATGGATGCTTGCGGGCTGTGCGGCGGCCTTTGCCGTGGGCATCGGCCTTGCGCTTTATCATACAGGGGTGGAGCAAACCTGGTGGGCAGGCACGCAGGCCTGCGGCGGTGGCGATGGCCTGCCAGCCTCGGGCGACATCGAAGCCTTGCGCGCCTATCTTGAAAACAAGCGTGTCACACGCTGTGACGTGCCGACATGGAAGCTGTTCGGCCTGTCGATGACGGTTTACAACCTCATCGCCTCGGCCGCGCTGTTCGCATTTAGTGCGTTGATGCTGTGGCTGGGCCGCTGCCGTAAAGCCGCGCTCTAGGACAATTCCAGTTCGCTGTCCCAGTACAGATAGTCGTTCCAGCTTTCATGCAAAAAATTAGGCGGATATGACCGCCCGTTTTGTTGCAATTCATGCACGCTCGGCTCGACCGGACGGCGGATGGGGAACATCCGGCATTCGACGGGAAGCAGGTTGCCTTTCAGTAAATTGCAGTGCTGGCACGCGGTCACGATGTTTTCCCACGACGTGCCGCCCCCGCGCGAACGCGGAATGACGTGGTCGAAGGTCAGCTCGTGTGTTTTGTGCTTGGTGCCGCAATACTGGCATTCCCACTTGTCGCGCAGAAAAACGTTAAAGCGGGTAAAGGCGGTACGTGTTTTTGGCTGGATGTATTCTTTCAGCGCGATGACGCTTGGGACCTTCATCTCGAAGCTGGGTGAGCGGATCACCCTGTCGTCGTATTCGGAGATAATATTGACCCGGTCCAGAAAGACTGCCTTGACGGCATCCTGCCAGGACCAAAGCGAAAGCGGAAAGTAACTGAGTGGCCGGTAATCCGCGTTGAGAACCAACGTCGGGCAGTGTTCAAGGTGAGTATGCACCTGGGGTAACCCCCTTCCCTTCGCCTCTCCCCGTGCCAACCGTCCAGACACGGCGCCAGAAGCGAATCTTGATATTTTAAGTATATCACGACTTTGCTTTGGCAAGCGTGAAGGCGCGTAAAAACGCAGGCAATTCAATGCCGTTAAAGTATCGGGTGAAGTGTAAGGGGTGTGTTTTTATGCCGTTTTTTCAAAGCATTCGCGGCAAAAATCAACGCCGCGCATCAAGCCGAATGGATCGATACCATGCCCCAGATGCGGGCGCATGATAGTTTCCACATCAAAACCGGCGGCGCGGAAACCGTCATCCACGCCCTGCAAACAAGCCGGGTCGACCACCGTGTCGCTGTCGCCATGAATGGCAAGGATGGGCATTTTCTGGATGCCGTCGCCTTTCAATCCCACCGCATCGACCAGCATGCCTGAATAGCCGATCACACCCGCGCAGGCCTTTTTGCGGCGCGGCATCGTGTACATCGCCATCATGGCACCTTGTGAAAATCCGGCGACGACCATACGGCTTTCGTCCACGCCCCATTTCTCCAGCTGTTCGTCAAGATAGGCGTTGAGCGTGGGCATGACGCCCATCATCGGCTTTTCACGCTCGATCAGGTCGCGGTCCACGGCACGGATAGGAAACCATTGATAGCCCGCCGCAAAGGCATCGCAGACTTGCGGCGCGTTTGGCGACACAAAGGCCGCGTCAGGCAACGCAAAGCCCCAGTCCTCGCCGATGGTCAGCAGGTCGTCGCCGTTGGCGCCATAGCCATGCAGGAAGACCACCAGTTGCTTGGCGGTGCCGGATTGCGGGGCGATGAACGATCCTGTCAGCGTGCTGGTCATATGGTGCGGTATCCCTTTTCTTGGGCCGGTGTTCGGCCTATGCTGTATATTACGTGTTCTATAGCAGAGAAAGGCCGTGCCGTCATGAACGCAGCATCCATCTTCTTCATTCTGGCCCTTGTGTGCATGGTCGGCGTCGTCGGCGTGTTTTGTACGGGCATGGTGGCCATGACGCGTGGCCGCACCGAGGACCATAAAACCAGCAATAAAATGATGTACCTTAGAGTAATGTTACAAGGCGGCGCAATTTTGTTTCTTTTTCTTGCTTATGCTGCAAAATAAGATTCCGTAAAATCGTTTTTTTTGGTACTTTATACCCATAAACGTCGAGGGGGTATGAAGTGGCTGATAAACAAACGACATGGCCTGAGCTGCCGGCAAACGAAAAAGAGCGCGCCGCCTTTCTGGCCAACCGCGACAAAGTCGACGCCGCCATTAATAGCATTGATTTCGCCAAACTGGCCGCATCGGCCGACAAGTACCGCGCCGGCAACAGCAATTCCCATCGCGCGACGTATATGAGCATCTACGGCTTTACATCCGAAGCCGGTAAGGGCGACCACCAGACCTGGACCAACCCCCTGCTTACGGCTTACGCCAAATTCCACAACCTCCATATTCCGCAGAACATGTGGAACATCCGCACCTCCGAACAACCCATCGGCTATGAATCCGTCGATATGGGCGGCAAAAGCGGCCTGAAGGGTTCGTGGGGCGGCACGGTTGCACGCAACGAATGGGTCAGCCAGGCCATCGAGCGTAAGGCCAAAACCGAACTGGCCCTCAAAGAGATCAAGGAAGAAGCGCGCGGCCTGACCGAAGACCGCCGCCAGAAGACCAGCCTGCACCGCCAGCTGTGCCAGAAATTCAAGGCCGCAGGTATGGCAGGCGCGCAAAAGTTCCTTGCTGAAATCAAGCCGGAGCTGAGCGAGATCACCGACCGTATCGAATACCGTCAGGCAGCGATCCAGACGGCGCGCGAGGTTATGAAGCAGCGCGTAGGCGACGTGTCCATGCGCAAGCCCCGCTGAGTTCCTGGCGCGGTCTTTTTACGTCATTATTGATTGTACTGGTGGCTTTGCTGCAACTCTTGCTGTTGCTGCTGCTTGACCAGTTTGGCCTGATCGCCTGAAACACCGTATTTGCGGATTTCCTGCGTAGCCTTGTAGGTCTCCTGCGCTTTCAGCTCCGTCTGGTAACGCACGAAACGCACGCGCTCCCAGCCTTTGGATCTCATGCAGCTTTCAAAATCGTGGAAATCGGTATGCGACACCATGTGGTCGCCCATGCGCGTCGGTGTGTCGTAATAAGCCAGATCGCCCGAGCTTTCCAGCGCGCGGTGGTATTCGCTGTGGGTGTCGGGGGGCGTGGTCTCGCGCAATGCGTCAAGGCGCACCAGCTCGTCAACCTCGCGCACGCAACTGGCGATGTTCTGGTCCAGCTCCTGTTGCGCCTTGGGGCCGGTCATCCACATGGCCGAACGGTCTTCGATGCGCTGCCAATAGGCCTGCGCCACCGGGCGTTGCGGAACGCATGCGGCCAGCAACACGGTGGCGGCGGCAACGGTCAGAAAGGTGATGCGCGATGATGTGCGTGTCATATAGAAAGACCCCTTGAATGTCTTGCTCCAGATTAGCCGATTTGCCTGCCCAACAAAAGCGCCAGCGCGGGCCAAGCCCCTATTCTTTCGGCTTTTTCCACCAGCTTTCCAGAACTGCGCCATAAATGGGCGCCTTTTCCGGCTTGCCGATGTCGGGCGTGTGAAGCACCAGATCGCGGCCAATATAGAACAGCGGCACGAAGTAATCCCCCTGCATCAGCGCGCGGTCGAGCGCATGGCAGGCTGTGACCAGCCCTTCGCGCGTGGTTGTGCGTGCGATGGCATCGGCCAGCGTGTCGATCGCCGGATTGCTGATACCGGCATAGTTGCGTGAGCCGCGGCTGGTGGCGGCGGTGCTGCCCCAATAGTTCACCTGCTCGTTACCGGGCGACAGCGAGTTGATCCAGCGAAACACCACCATGTCGTAATCAAAAGCTTCAAGCCGCCCCGTAAATTGTGCGCTGTCAACAGTGCGCACGCGCATGGTAATGCCGATGCGCTCAAGGTCGCGCGCGAAGGACAGCGCGATTTTCTCGTCGCGGGCGTCGGATAGCAGGATTTCAAACGTCAACGGCTTGCCCGTCGCGCGGTTGGTCATGCGTTGATTTTTCAGCAGCCAACCCGCTTCATCAAGCAGCGCGAGTGCCGCGCGCTGGCGTTCGCGCAGTGTGCCCGATGGCGGTTGCCACGCCGCGCCAAAGACCTCGTCTTGCAGATCGGCGCGCAGAGGTTCAAGCATGCCAAGCTCGCTGTCATCGGGCATGCCATGCGGTGCCAGCGCCGAATTGGCGAAACTGCTGTCCAGCCGCTTGAGCGCGCCAGAAAACAGCGCCTGATTGACCCAGTCGGCGTTGAACATCAAGCCCAGCGCCCTGCGCACGCGGATGTCGTCAAACGGCGCGCGGCGGGTATTGAAGATCATCGCCTTGAGCCATTCGGGCCGTTGGTGCGCAATTTCATCGCGTATCAACCGCCCGTCCTGCACCGGCTTGGCGCTGGCGGCGATCAGCCAGTTGTTGATATCGGTTTCGCGGCGCAGGTCATAGCCGCCCGCCATGATGGATTGCAGCGCCACATCATCGTCGCGAAAATAGGTATAGGTGATGGTGTCAAAGTTATATTGCCCGCGCGCGACCGGCAGGTCTTTGGCCCACCAGTCCTTGACGCGTTCGTAGACGATCTTGCGGCCTGGCTCGACGCTGGCGATCTTGTATGGTCCGCTGCCCAGCGGCGGTTTCAGCGTCGTTTTGGTGATGTCGGCCTTTTCCCAGTAATGCTTGGGCAGGACCGGCAGCATGGCCAGGATCATGACGGATTCACGGTCATAGCCCGGGCCGAAGGTAAAGCTGATGGTATGTGGGTCCGTGATCTTGACTTCGCTGACCAGGCCATAGACGCGGCGGCGCACGGGATGGCCGTACTGGCGCATCATGTCAAAGCTGAACTTGACGTCCTCTGCAGTCATTGGCACGCCGTCGTGAAAGCGCGCCTCCGGCCGCAGGTAGAACGTGACGTGGGAGCGATCTTTGGAAACCTCGATCTCGCGCGCGACCAGTCCGTACATGCTAAACGGCTCGTCCCAGACGCGTTGCATCAGGCGGTCGTTGAGATGCTCAAGTCCTTCGGCGGTCGTACCGGTGATGATGCTGTTGTTGAGGTTGTCAAAACTGCCCGTCTTGGCAAGGCGCAGCGTGCCGCCCTTGGGTGCATCCGGATTGACGTAGTCTAGATGCGCAAAGCCGTCTTGGTATTTCGGCTCCCCGTGCATGCTGATGCCGCCGCTACGCTCGGCCCATGCGGGATTTGCCCCTGCAATCGTCAGCCAGCCGAGCAAAAACAAAAATGCGGCGGTGTGAAACCGGCGTCGGTTCATGGTGTCAGGCGGTTTTTTGTACAAGCTGGGCGCGCATCAGGTCCGACAGGTTGGTTTGCGGACGCGCGCCGACATGGCCGATAATTTCCGCGGCAGCGATGGAGCCCAGCTCCCCGCAACGCTCAAGCGACATGCCGTGCGTATACCCGTAAAGGAAACCTGCGGCATAAAGATCGCCTGCACCGGTGGTATCGACGACCTTGTCGACTTTGGCAGGCGGGATTTCGATGACACTGTCGCGCGTGACGATGACCGATCCTTTTTCGCCCAGCGTGATGGCCGCAATCTCGCAATGCTGGCGGATGTGATAGATGGCCTTGTCGAGTTCACGCGTATGATAAAGCGCGGTGATCTCGGCTTCGTTGGCAAAAACGATATCGATGTTGTTTTCGATCAGGTCAAGGAACTCGTCACGGTGGCGTTCCACACAGAACGGGTCAGACAGCGTCAGCGCGGTTTTGCGGCCAGCGGCCTTGGCGATGTCGCCCGCCTGCTTGAACGCCTGCTTGGCGCGCTGGCGATCAAACAGATAGCCTTCCAGATAGGTGACCTTAGCGTTGCGGATCATCTCCTCGTTCAGGTCGGTCGGCGAAATCCATACACAGGCGCCAAGGAAGGTACACATGGTGCGCTGGGCATCGGGCGTGATGAGGATCAGGCAACGCGCGGTCGGCGCGCCCGAGTCAAGCGCGGGCGTATCAAACGAAACGCCCATCGCGCGCATGTCATGGCGGAATACGGAACCAAGCTGGTCCTTGGCGACCTTGCCGATATAACCTGCGCGCCCGCCAAATGATGCGATGGCGGCGATGGTATTGGCGGCGGACCCACCCGACATTTCTGTCGCGGGGCCCATTTTCTCGTACAGGGCCTCGGCCTGATCGGCTTCGATCAGGGTCATGGTGCCTTTGTTGATTTTGTTGGTGAGCAGGAAACCTTCGTCGGATTTGCTCAGCACGTCGACGATGGCGTTGCCGATGGCGACAACGTCGAAATGATGCGCGGTGTTATCTTGCAGCGAAGCCTCTTTACTCATCAGAGAAAACCCATATATTTTAATGGTTAAACCAGAGTGTACCATGACACAAAAACGCAAAAGCGAACAGGCCCAAGACACCGGCAAAAGCCAGAAAAAGCGCCAAGCAGCGTTGCATCATGCGGCGCTGGCGCTGGCGGCGCAACACGGCTGGACGGACCTCAGCCTTGGCGAGATATATGCCAAAGCCTCGCTCGACATGCCCAAATCAGCCCCGCGCACCATCTGGCCGCTGGTGTCTGAGATTCTGGGAACCTTGGACGAGGCTGTGCTGGCCGATGTCCAGGACCGCCTTGGCGGCAGCTGGCGCGACGATCTGTTTGAATTATTGATGACGCGCTTTGATCTGATGCAGGCGCATCGCGACGCCTATAGCGACATCATGCCCGCGGCGTTGGTGCGCTCCTGCCATGCGGGGCCGGTACTGACGCGCCGTCTCACCCGCGCGATGCACGCCATGATCGAACAAGCCGCTGTTCCTGTTGACGGCTTGCGCCGTCATGCCGCCGTGGTGGCGCTGACGGGGATTTACCTCTCGCTGCTCGAGGTCTGGCGCCAAGACACAAGCGCCGATATGGCCAAAACCATGTCTGCGGTGGACCATCGTCTGGGCTGGTTCGAAAATATCGTTTCTTCGCTGTCAGGACGGCAGGCGCACGACAACGCGTAACCCGCCCGACGGGCTGTCGCCCAGCGTGATGTCGCCGCCATGCCCCAGAATGATGTCTTGCGTGATCGACAGGCCAAGCCCGACCCCGCCGGTTTTCTTGTTGCGCGATTTTTCAATACGGTAAAACGGCTTGAACACATCTTCGCGCTGATCGGCGGGAATACCGGGGCCGTCGTCGTCAATCGTAATCAACAGCTCGGTGGTGTCGTCATCCAGGCTACTGGCGATACGCACGTTTTTGCCAAAGCGGCAGGCATTGCCGACAAGGTTTGCCAGCGCGCGCTCGATCGCGACGGGGCGTGCGCGGATGGTAAGCGTCGCCGGGTCGCACGGCAGGACGGTCGCCACCGCATGTCCCTCGCGTCCCGCATTGGCGGCGATGCGGGTGATGATGGCGGCAAGATCGGTGACAGCGGTCGGTTCGTCCCCCGCCCCCTTGGCAAAAGCCAGATAACCTTCGACCATTTTCTCCATCTCGGCGATGTCCTGTTCCAGATGGTCGCGGTCGCTGCCTTTGGGCATCAGCGCCAGTTGCAACTTCATGCGCGTCAGCGGCGTGCGCAGGTCGTGCGACACACCCGCCAGCATCAGCGTGCGCTGTTCGATCTGGCGGCGCAGACGGTCGCGCATCTGCAAAAAGGCGCGTGCCGCGGTGCGCACTTCCGTCGCACCCACGGGGCGGAAATCGCCAACATCCTGCCCTTTGCCGAATTTTTCCGCCGCGACCGCCAGGCGCAGGATCGGTCTGATCTGGTTGCGCATGAACAGCATCGACACGCTGAACAGCACAAAGGCACCGCCCAGCAACCACAGGAAGAAGATATACGTGGTCGACGACAACAGGCGGCGTTCATGGCTAAGGACACTGAACACCTTGCCCGGCAGGTATTCAACCTCGATCACGAACCACTTTTCCTTTTCGTAGGGGCGCAGGACGAAGGGCGCGTCAAGGCGGCGGTCAAGTTCCGCCTGCAACTTCGCGCCGGGGCTGAACCACGAATACCGCGCGAACGGGTCACCACCCTGCATGCCGCTTTCGGCCGTGCCGTTTCGGGTTTCCACCGTCATGCCAAGGTTATGAGATGCCTGCTCCGCGATGCGCAGGCGCGTTGCGTCATCGGGTGCTTGAACCATCTGGTCCTTGATGTAGCTGATTTCCCCGCCCAGTGCGCTGACCACGCGGTTGCTGGTGCTGTCCCAGATGCGGTCAAAAAATAGTACCGCCACGATCAGTTGCAAAAGCAACATCGGCAAGGCGATGATCAGCAACGAGCGGCCAAACAGCGTGCGCGGCAACAGGCGGTGGCGCAATTGCGCCGCAAGACCGCGCGGCTTTGACGATGCGGCATCGGTATATACAGGTTCTATTCCAGCCACAGCACGTATCCTTTACCCCGCACGGTCTGCACGTATTTGGGCATCTTGGGGTCGGCTTCGATCTTTTTGCGCAGGCGCGTGACCTGCACATCAATCGTGCGTTCCGCCGCATCCACGCCGCACAGGCCGGCCAGTTCCTCGCGGCTGACCGTCACGCCATGACGGCTGAGCAGCGCCTTGAGCAAGGTATGTTCGACCTGCGTCAAGGAAACGCGCTCTTCCTGCGGCGATGCCGTGTCGATCAGCTCGCCGCGCTGCAGATCAAGGCGCCATTTACCGATCATTGTATTGTTGTCATGGCTGTTGGCACGCCGCAAATTTTTGCGTGGTGCCATGCGGCGCAGGATGGCGTTGATGCGCAACAATAGCTCGCGCGGCTCAAACGGCTTGGGCAGGTAGTCATCTGCCCCTGCTTCAAGCCCGCTGATGCGCGCATCAACTTCGCCCAGCGCGGTCAGCAACAAGACGGGCGTTGCGTGCCCTTGGTCCTTGAGGCTGCGCGTCAGGCTCAGCCCGTCTTCGCCCGGCATCATGACGTCAAGCACGATGAGGTCGTAGCTGAGATGCGCCAGTATCTCGCGCGCCTGTGTCGCGCTTTCGGCGGTGGTCACAAGAAAGCCGCTTTCGCTAAGAAAGCGCGACAGCAATTCGCGCAGGCGCTCGTCATCGTCCACGACCAGCAGATGCGGTTTTTCCGCCGCCAGCAAAAGCGGGTCTGTCGGTGCGCCCGATGGGCTATGGGGGGTATCGTGGCTCATGTCTAGCGTGACCTTATCACAGGCCGTTATGAAGGTCACTCACATGCCTTTGGTATATGAAAAATAACACACCCTTTACATCCCCCCGTCCCCACGGCGTAAGATGAAAATATCACCTGCCGCCACTGCAATACGGCATCGGCTTTTTACCTTCGGTTTTACGCTCACATGTCACTTATTCCTTACGACGATCGCGACGGTCACATCTGGTTTGATGGCCGCATGGTGCCGTGGCGCGAGGCCAAGGTGCATTTCCTCAGCCATGCGCTCCACTACGGCAGCGGCGTTTTCGAAGGTTTGCGTGTCTATGGCGGCAAGATCTTCAAGCTCACCGAGCATTCGCAACGCCTGCTCGAGGGATGCGCCATGATGGACATGAAGATGACCTATGCCGTCGATCAGATCAACCAGGCCTGCCTTGATGTGGTTAAGGCAAACAACATTGTTGACGGCTACATGCGCCCCCTCGCCTGGCGCGGGGCCGAACAAATGGGTATCACAGCGCAAAAATCCACGACCCATTTCGCCGTGGCAGCATGGGAATGGCCCAGCTATTTCCCCAAGGAACTGCGCGAGCAAGGTATCAAAGTGGTGACAGCACGCTGGCGCCGCCCCGCCCCTGAAAGCGCGCCCGTACATGCCAAGGCCTGCGGTCTTTACATGATCTGCACGCTGTCCAAGCACGAGGCGGAAAACGCCGGCTATCACGATGCCCTGATGCTTGATTACCGCGGTCAGGTGGCGGAGCTGACCGGCGCCAATTTTTTCATGGTTAAAAACGGCGAATTGCATACGCCGACGGCGGATTGCTTCCTGCGCGGCATTACGCGCCAGACGGTCATCGACCTTGCCAAAAAGGCAGGCATTACCGTGCATGAGCGCGCCATCCATCCCGCCGAGCTTGCGCAGGCGCAGGAATGCTTTGCCACCGGTACGGCCGCCGAAGTCACTGCCATCGGCGCCATTGATGGCCACACCTATGGCGTTGGCCCTGTAACCCGCCGCCTGCGTGATGATTACGAGGCGCTTGTCCGCGCCTGAGCAAGTGCCGCGCGCCAGACGTGCGTCTTTTTCGCGCGGTTGAGGCTGGCCATTGCCGGACTGGTCGACGGCAGTTTGTGCAGTGTCAGCCTTGCCTGCAGCTCCGGCGGCAATTTCTTGCTGACATGACGCATGAAAATATCGTGCGCGGCGCTGCCATTGAACAGGATATGCGCGATGTGCGCATGCTGCGCCAGAAACTGCGCGAAATCATTGGCGACGATGCTGGTGCGGTCGATGGCCTGGTCCAGACTGCCTGCGCGCGTACAGGCCTTGAGAACATCCCACAGGGCAATGTCATGGTTGCGGATCAATGCGGTCTTTTGCGCATAGGTTGTGACGGGTGCGTCGAAGATCGCCCCCATGATCGGCCAGAAGCTGTTGTGCGGGTGCGCGTAGTATTCCTGTTGCGCCAGCGACCTCTCCCCGGGCATGGAGCCGAGGATCAGCACGCGCGCGCGCGGCGTGGCGATGGGGGCAAAGCTGTAAACCGTCATGGCGGGGGCTGTCTTTTAGCGGCAGATGGGGCGCTCTTGCAAAGGTTTCGCTGGCGCCGCCGCCGCGCCGCGGCGCAGATAGGGGTATTCATCTTCAATGCGGGCGATGAACAATGACGCATGGTTGAGGTAGGCGCGCGCCAGTTTGTCTTGCGCCTGTGTTTCATGCTCAAGCAACGCGATATTGTTGCGGCTGCGGTGCAACAGGTCGCTGAAACGGTCGGGCGGCACATATGATTGCGCATTGTCGAGCGTATCGCTGATGAGGTGCATGTGCGCGATCTCGCGCGCGAGGACAAGCTGGCGCAGATCATCGGCATAGGTCGGCAGGCAAATGCCCGCAACGCTGTCGCTAAAACGCTGCCACAGGTCCGCCGTTTGCGCCGTCTTGGTGGCGGCCATCGCATGCGGTGCTTCAAGACCCGTCAGCAAAGCCGCGTGCAGCACATGCGGCGGCAAGTCGTTGCGCAAATAGGTATTGAGGACATTCGCAGTGTAAAGGGCAACAGACGGAAGACGGCCATAACGTGCGCAGATATCCGCCTCGGCATCCAGACGCGCCGCGATGGCGTCTGCGTGCGCGGCTTGGGCAAAAGCGGTCTTGAGCGTCTGGGAAAGCGCGTGCGGCGCAAAGATGGCGATGGGTGCCGTCATTCGTTTCTCCTTGTCGTCAATCGCGCAGACGGAAAAGCGATGCCCTTCCACTGCAATAATGGAAGGGCACCTTAACAACTTGAAATTGTTATGTCAACTATTTATCGCAACTATCAGGCGGCTTTGCGTTGCTCGATCGGCGTGATGCTGCGCTGCGCAACACCGCTATACACCGACAGCGGGCGCATCAGCTTGTTATCTGCCAGCTGTTCGATGATATGCGCGGTCCAGCCGGTGATGCGGCTCATCACAAAGATCGGCGTAAAGACGGGAATGTCAAAGCCCATCAGGTAATAGGCAGGCCCGACGGGGTAATCGAGGTTCGGGTGGATGTTCTTTTTCTCGACCATCGTTTTTTCGAGGATCTTTTCGATCTCGACCCACTTCTCGCCGTCTTTCAACGCGGCCATGTCGTGGAAGTATTTGGTCATATGCGGCACGCGGCTGTCGCCGTTTTTATAGACGCGGTGGCCAAAGCCCATGACCAGCTTTTTCTTGCCGCTCAACGCCTCGTCAATCCATGCCTGTGCGTTTTCGGGCGTGCCGATGTCGAGTAACATGTGCATGACCGCCTCGTTGGCGCCGCCGTGTAGCGGGCCTTTGAGCGAGCCGACAGCCGCCGTCACGCCGGAATAGATATCCGACAGGCTCGACACCACCGTGCGTGCGGTAAAGGTCGATGCGTTAAATCCGTGTTCGGCATAAAACGTCAGTGATGCGTCAAAGCACCGCACCACGCGTGCATCCGGAACTTCGCCGAAATACATGTTGAAGAAGTTCTCGCTAAAGCTCAGGTCGGCACGCGGCGCGATCGGCTCCTTGCCGCTGCGGATGCGTGCATCGGCGGCGATGATGGTGGGGATCTTGGCGAAGAGGCTGAAGGCCTTTTTGCGCAGGCCTTCGGGACTGCTGTCGACCCAGGTCGGATCGTTGGTTCCCAAAAAGCTGATGGCGGTGCGCAGCGTATCCATCGGATGCGCGTCCTTGTGGAACTGGCGGATGACCGTCAGCAGTTCCGCCGGCAATTCGCGCTGGCTGCGCTCAAGCTTTTCGAATTCGGCCAGTTCGCTTGTGGTTGGCAGTTCGCCATGCCACAGCAACCATGCAACTTCCTCGAAGCGGCATTGCGCGGCCAGGTCCTGCACCGCATAACCCGAATAGGTCAGCGTGTTGGTGTCGTCAAACACCTTGGAAATGCGCGAGCTGTCGATGTAAACGCCGGCGAGGCCTTTGTGAATGGTCGGTTCGGTCATGGTGCAGTTCCTTTCGTTTCCGGCATTTTAGCCCATCGCCGGAGCGCGCTAAAGTAAAAATAACCGTTTGATATAAATAGGTAAAAACAGGTTAATGAAATGTTAATTGTCACCTGTTAAAGTAAGAGGGTTAACAAAAGGATTTGCCCATGTCCGCCACCGGCCCCATCAGCCAAGCCATCGTCACCCAGATGAACCTGAACATGTCTCTGGTGAAGAAGCAGGCTGAAGTGCAGAAAGGCTTGGTCGAAATGATCGAAGCCGCGACCGACATGATGCGCGGGCAAAACCTCGACATCGCGGTGTAATCACCGCTCCCCTTTTATTTGCGTGTATTTTTACGAAGCCAGCGCCTTGGCGCGTGCGGCAACCTGCTCGCTATAGCCGATCAGGTCCTGAAAATATTCGCGCGTTTGCAGTTGTCCCTGATTGGCCAGATCGCGTTGCGAGCCAGATGTTTTGATCTCTTTATACATTCTCGCCGCCGTTTCGCGCTGGCCGCGATAGACTGAAAGCGGATTCAGCACGATATCGACATTGCCTTGTGTCTCTTGTGCGATCTCTGTCGGCGTTTTCAGTTCGACCCTGCCGAATTCGGTCATGTTGCACAAAACGGGCTTGCCCTGTGCGGCTTTTTTGACGTCGGCATAGGTGGCAGAGTCCGGAAAGGCTTCGGCAAAGATCATGTCTGCCCCCGCCTCTGTGTAAGCTGAAATCCGCGCGAGCGTCTTTTCCATCCCTTCGACTGCCAGTGCATCGGTGCGCGCCATCAGAACGAAATCGGCGTTTTTCTTGGCCGCGACGGCTTTGGCGACGCGCGCGGTCGCGGCATCCTTGCTCACCACATGCTTGCCCGGCAAATGGCCGCAGGCTTTAAGGTCTTCCTGATCTTCAAGATGCACGGCGGCGACGCCCAGTGCCTCGATTTTCTCAATGGTCTCGGCAACGTCGTCAAATCCGGTGTCGATGTCGACCAGCAAGGGCACTTGAACGCCGCTGTCCATGATGCGCTCGATGGCTTCAAGCACGTGGCGCAACTCCAGCCTGCCGATATCCGCCCACCCGCGCGAGGCCGCCATCTGGCTGCCCGACAGGTAAATCGCCTTGAACCCTGCGTGTTCGGCCTCAAGCGCATCACTGCCGTCTGCCACGCCGATGATGTGCAGCGGAGCGCCGTCTTTCATGGCGGCGTTCACTGCATCGCGGAATTTCTTGCCGGGGTTTGTCATGTTATGCACACTTTTCGATTTTGGAAGAACAGCTGGTGCAGGCATTGTAAATGCCGCGCGTGGTGACGACCGCCGGTTTTTCAAGGTCGATCTGCGGCGTCAGGCCGGCCAGTTGCGCCGACGAGGCTTTTTCAAGCGTATCGACCAGCGACAGGAAGGTATCGCGCGCACCGGCACTCACCAGATGCTTGGTCAGGCTTTCCAGCTTTTTGATGTAATGCGGACGCTTCCACGGGTTGGAGCCAAACGGATGCGCGTTGGCACATGCCTTGCTGTCCTCGACCTTGGTGCCGTTTTTCAGGGTGACGATCAGCGTGCCGCCAAACGACTGTTCTTTCGGGTCGGTCGAGTGATAGCGGCGCTCCCACTCGGCGTCCTGGGTGGTTTTGATTTTCAGCATGGCGTCGCGCAGTTCGGCTTTTTCGCTTTCGGCGATGTCATAGACGTCTTCGTCCCAGCGGCCAAGCTGCATGGAGCGTGCGATGGCGAACATGATGGAATGATCGAGCGTACCGCGCGGGCTGTTCGGGTCTACCTTTTGCGGATCGTTCGCCCCCGTACCGATAACGTGATCGGTATGGTGGCTGGTGACCAGCAGGATGTTGTCGATCTGGCTCCAGTCAACGGTGCCGTCGGCCTTCTTGGGCATCTTGGCGACCATTTCAAGCGCCATGTCGATGATGGCCTGACCCTGATATTCGAAAGCGTGTTCTTTCGGATAGGTCATCATGATATTGCGCAGTTTTTCGCCCTTGTCGATCAGCGCGACTTTGTATTCAGCCTCGGGATTGGTCTTGCCGTCGAGGAAGCGGCGGATAATGCTGTCCTCGCCCTCGTATACGGGGTTGGGGCCTTTCAGGCCGTGCATGGCCGAGTTCACCGCGTCGATGGAAATCTCTGCCGAGAAACCGGGCACGAATTCCTTTTGCGCGCCGATGTCACCCTTGCGCGACTGGCGCGATGAAATCGCGTTATGCACGGCGAAGTTGATGCCGTGATAAATCTGATCGAGCGGCAGGCGCAGCATAGCACCGATGCCCGCCGCCGTTGCGGCCGCGATATGCGTCATGTGGTCGACCTTGTGCTTGTGCAGGCAGATGCCCGTGCCCTCGCCCGTGCCGACAAGCGCCACGTGGACCTCATAGGCGACCGCGATGCCGCGGATCACGTCTTTGCCGTCGATGCCCAGTTGCTGCGCAACCGCAAGGATGGGCGAGATGTTATCATCGGGGTGCGAATATTCAGCCGCAAGATAGGTATCGTCCTGATCGCGGAAACGCACGGCGACGGCATTGACGAAAGCGGCTTCGCGCGGGCCGAAGGTTTCGCTGTTGGGCAGGCCATAGATCGTGCCTTTGCCCGTGCCGCGGCTGGCCATCGCCTTGTCGCGCGCGACCACGACGGCATGTTCGTTGACGGCGGCCAGCGCGATGGCGGCGTTGTCGATGATGCGGTTTTTGACCATGTCGACGACATCGGCATCAAGGTCGCTGTCTTGCGTGTTATGCGCCAGCACTGCGAGTTTCCACGCCAGCTGATCTTCTTTCTTGAGATCGCCACTGCGCTTTTCGGCTTTGACTGAATGGATTTTCATGGTGAAACGCTCCGCATGCAAAATTGAACCTGTCTATTTATAGAAGGTTGCGCCGCCTTCCGGAAGATGTTTCAGGTGTGTGATTTTACCGAAAGTTACAGGTAGCCCAAATGAGTAGCCAGGATATTGCACCCGATCAAAATTAAACCGCCGCCACCCAGAATTTCGGCATATTTCCCTGCCCTGTTTCCCACAAAAGAACCCGCCATAATCCCGATAGTGGACATCAGGAATGTCGCGCTGCCAATCGCCAGCGCGGATAACCAGATATTCACCTCAAGAAATGCAAGCGTCACGCCAACCGCCATTGCATCAATACTGGTGCCGATCGCCGTCATCACCAACATGCCAAGGCCATGTCTTTTGAGTTGTGTCGTATCGTCTTCTGCTTTGCTGTCCTCGGCAATCCCCATGCCTTCATAGATCATCTTGGTGCCGATGGCGCCGAGGATGATAAAAGCAACCCAATGGTCAACCGATGTGATGATACTGCTGGCTGCAAGGCCTAGTAACCAGCCGACCACTGGTGTCAGTGTTTCGACAGCGCCAAAGATCAGACCGATCCCCGCCGCTTGCCTGAGTGTAGGGTTGCTGATCTTTACGCCCTTACTGATCGAAGCCGCAAAAGCATCGGCAGACATACTGAAGGCCAGAATAGTTGTTGAAATAACAGTCATGCTCAAGCTCCACGTCCGGCTGGCCTAATACATCGCGCGCAATGCCGCCGTCGAGCATTGCTGGATGTATTGGTCTTGCCATGCGTGGATACACGCCGGCCCAGCCATGTACGTATGCGTACAAGTATGTTGACTGGACCTGTTAGGAGGCTACTCCCCAATAGATAATAGAGGCACAGTATCAATTGGGGTGGCGTAAATCAACATCCTTAGACGTTGAAGCGGAACAGCATGATGTCGCCGTCTTTCACGACGTATTCCTTGCCTTCCTGACGCATCTTGCCGTTTTCCTTGGCTGCCTGTTCGCCACCAAGGGTCAGGTAGTCGTTGATGTCGATGGTTTCCGCACGGATGAAGCCACGTTCGAAATCGGTATGAATGACGCCAGCCGCCTGCGGGGCTTTGGTATGACGGCGGATAGTCCACGCGCGCGCCTCTTTGGGGCCCACGGTGAAGAAGGTGATGAGGTCGAGCAGCTTGTAGCCCGCGCGGATGACGCGGTTGAGGCCGGGTTCTTCCAGTCCCATCGTGGACAGGAACTCGAGCTTTTCCTCGTCCGATCCAAGTTGGGCGATTTCCGCCTCGATCGCGGCGCAAATAACCACGTGGCCGGCATTTTCAGCCGCCGCCATCTTGGCGACAGCCTCGGTATGTTTATTGCCTTTTTCAACGTCGCTTTCCAGCACGTTGCAGACGTACAGCACGGGCTTGGAGGTCAGCAGCTGCATCTGGTTGTACCATTTATGCTCGTCCTCGTTGGCGAGCTGAACAACGCGCGCGGGCTTGCCGTCTTGCAAAACGGCCAGACATTTTTCCATGACGCTGACCTGAACGGCGGCGTCCTTATCCCCGCCCTTGGCTTTTTTGCGCAGGGGGTCGATGCGCTTTTCAAGGCTTTCAAGATCGGCAATCATCAGTTCGGTGTCGATGATTTCCTTGTCGCGCACAGGATCGGTCGAACCTTCGACGTGGGTGATGTTCTCGTCCTCAAAGCAGCGCAGGACGTGCAGGATGGCATCGGTTTCGCGAATGTTGGCCAGAAACTGGTTGCCAAGCCCCTCGCCCTTGGAGGCGCCGCGCACCAGACCCGCGATGTCGACAAATTCAAGCTGCGTCGGGATGATGCTGGCCGATTTGCCGATGGTGGCAATCTTGCTCAAACGCTCGTCGGGAACGGCAACGCGGCCAACGTTGGGCTCGATCGTGCAGAACGGATAATTCGCCGCCTGTGCTGCCGCCGTCGCTGTCAGCGCGTTGAACAGGGTCGATTTGCCGACGTTGGGCAGGCCGACGATACCGCAGTTAAATCCCATTTCTCTGTTCCTTTATTTTGTCTTCGTTCTTTTCGATATGCCCGCGCATGGCTTCGGCCACACGCGTCATCATCAGGTCTATCTTGCCTTCGACGATCAGCGGCGCTTCGCGCGCGATTTCGTCGAACAGGTCTTGCAGCCACGGCGCATCGGCCTTGGCAAAATCATTCAGCACATAGCCACTGACCATTTCAGGACGGCCCGGATGACCGATGCCAAGGCGCACGCGCCAATAGTGCTGCCCGATGTTCTGGTCGATCGACTTGATGCCGTTATGCCCGCCCGATCCGCCGCCCTTTTTGGCGCGCGACTTGCCGGGCGGCAGGTCGAGTTCGTCGTAAAACACCACGATGTTTTCCGGCGCGATCTTGTAAAACGCCATCGCGGCCTGCACCGAGGTGCCAGAGAGGTTCATGAAGGTCTGCGGCTTGAGGACGATGACTTTTTCATCACCCAGCTGCCCGCTGGCCAGCTCTCCCTGAAACTTCTTGGTATAGCCGGAAAAGGAATGGCGGCGGACAATCTCGTCCACCGCCATAAATCCGATGTTGTGACGGGTCTTCTCGTACTTCTGGCCTGGATTTCCCAATCCGACGAACAGCCACATGCGCGAGAGTTCCCGTCAGTTCACCAAACCGTGCCTTACTTCTTCTTGGCGTCCTTCGCGGGCGCGGCTGCGGGAGCAGCAGCGGCCGGAGCAGCCTCGTCGGCTTTCGATGCCGTCGGTGCCACGATCGTCACGATGGTGGTGTTGACATCCAGAACCGGCTTGACGGTTGCGGGCAGCTTGAGATCCGCGATGTGGAACGCGCTGCCGATTTCAAGGCCGGTCAGGTCTACGGTGAAACCTTCGGGAATGTCGGTTGCGGGGCAGTTCACCGAAATCTGGTGGTGAACGATGTTGACGGTGCCGCCTTTGACGATACCGGGTGCCGCACGTTCATTGGTCACGTGCAGGGGCACGGCGACGGTGATCGTGGTTTTTTCCGAAACGCGCAGGAAGTCTGCGTGTTCGGGGCGGTCGGTTACGGGGTTCAGCTGAACATCGCGCGGCAGAACAAGGTGCTTTTGACCATCAACGGTGACTTCGCACAGTTGGGTGAAAAAGGTCTTGGCGCGCAGTTTCAGGGTCAGTTCTTTTTCGCCGAGCGAAATCAGAACGGGTTCTTTGTTGTCACCGTAAACGACGGCGGGAATTTTTCCCTCACGACGAACAGCACGGGCGGCCCCCTTACCGGCCATTGCACGTGCTTCCGCCGCAAGCTGGGTTCTATTCTTGGACATGGTATTGATCCTTATAGTGCTTTGCGGTTGAAACACCGTTTGCCACATGACAAACGGCGACCCTCTCTGGCCTCCAGGGGTGCCAGCTCAGGGATGGCGGACTATAGGGGCAAAAGCGGCCTTTAATCAAGCCGTTTATGTCATTTAGGCGGGTTTTTTCACCCTGCGGCGAGCGGTGCGGTAAACAGGGAGGAAACCGACCTGCCCTCGCTGATGCGCAAAATCGCCTCGCCCAGCAGGGCGGATGTGGTCAAATATTTGATTTTACTGCATGATTTTACGGTTTCAGACGGCAAAATGCTATCGGTGACCACCATTTCGGTCAGGGGCGATTTGTTAATGCGGTCAACCGCGGCCCCCGTAAAGACACCGTGGCTGGCAATGGCGCGCACGGCCAGCGCGCCCTCGTTCATCAGTGCGGTGGCGGCGTTGCAGATAGTGCCGGCACTGTCGACCATGTCGTCGATCAGCACGCATTCCTTGCCTTTGACGTCGCCGATCACGTTCATGACCTCCGACACCCCTGCTTTTTCGCGGCGCTTGTCGATGATAGCCAGATCGCAATCAAGGGACTTGGCAAAGGCGCGCGCACGTACCACGCCACCCACGTCGGGGCTGACGACGACCAGCGGCGCATCGGCGCGGGTCTTTTGCACGTAGGGCACGAACAACGGGGTACCGGCAAAAAGGTTGTCGACGGGAATGTCAAAGAAGCCCTGGATCTGCCCTGCGTGCAGGTCGATGGTCAGCACGCGGTCGGCCCCAGCCGTGGTGATGAGGTTCGCAACCAGCTTGGCCGAGATCGGCGAGCGCGGACTGGTCTTGCGGTCCTGACGGGCATAGCCGAAATACGGCATGACGACGGTGATGCGCTTGGCCGATCCGCGCTTGAGCGCGTCGATCATGATCAGCATTTCCATCAGATGGTCGTTGGCGGGGTGCGAGGTCGACTGGATGACAAAAACATCCTCGCCGCGCACATTCTCGAGGACTTCGAGGAAAATCTCGTCATCTGCAAAGCGCTTGATGTTGACCTCGGTCAGCTTGATGCCGAGGTAATGCGAGATAGCGGCGGCAAGCGGCTGGTTGCTGGAGCATGAGATCAGTTTCATTGGCTTGTCACCCATCTTGAAAAATACCCGTTTGCCGAAAATATGCAGCCAGACTAGCCCATCGGCGGCTTGATGCCAATGACGGACATCTGCCGTCCTTCCTGTTTTTCCGCTTGTCGTAACGTGGCCCGCCGGTGGCTGTAGAATGTGGCCTCGTCCGTCATGGTGTCGCGCGCGACGTCTTCAACCACCTGAACACCAAGGCGTTTCAGGCGGTCAGCAACATAGCCGGGCAAATCGAACATCAGGTGTCCGACCTTGGCAGCGGGTTTGAAGAACTGCGCATTCACGGGGTCTTGTGCCAGAAACGGCGTTTCAAAACCCGCGCTGACTTCGTAGGACTGCGGCCCGATGCAAGGGCCGATGGCGGCAACGATGTTTTTCGCATCCGCGCCCAGCGAGATCATTTTTTTAACGGTATCGTCCAAAACACCGTCGAGCGCGCCGCGCCAGCCCGCATGTGCGGCCGCAACCACGCCGGCCTGCGCGTCGGCTAGCAAAATCGGCGCGCAATCTGCGGTTTTGATCCCCAGCAGAATGTCGGGGCGGTTGGTGACAAGCGCGTCGGCCTTGGGTTGCTGCTCTGCCGTCCACGGCTGTTCGACCACGACGGCGGTCGGGCTATGCACCTGATGCACGGTGACCAGATTGGCGGGCGCGCCCGCGCGCGTATAAAAACCGTGCGTGAGGCTTTTGAGTTCGGAGAGTTTTTTTGATGTCACTTTATCCATGATGCGTGTCCCCTTCTTCGCCGCCGGTATCATCGGCAAAACCTGCGGGCGTCAGACCTGCGCTTTGCACGGTCAGGCCCATGACCTTGAATATACGCCCCATCTGCGCGGGATCAACCAGCCGCGCAAAGCCTGATTTCAGCTCCGCCCCCGCCGTGCTGTCGGCACTGGCGCAAAGCATTTCCGCACGCGCGCCGATGCCCATGTGGTTGAGAAACGCGCCCTGCGTCACGGGACCGTGGATGGCGATCCCCTCGCCGCTGGCGGCGGCGCAGGTCATGAAATCGACGTGGGCGGTGATGTCACGTCCGCCCGGATTTTGCAGCGCATCGGCATAGGCGTGTTTTTCAAGTGCCTGCAGCGTATCACCAAGCCCGGGCTGGTCGTGGCCGTAATCGATCAATAAGGCCGCGCCGCCACAGGCGCGCAGACGGTTGCCGATCTTTTGCATGACGTCAAGACTTGCGGGGCTGATCTCGAAAATACTGCCCGGTTGCGCGTTGTCAAAGTCGTGCGGAATGCTCACGCCCGCAGGTATGTCCTTCAGCGTAAAGACGAAGCGCTGTTCTGGGGCATTAAAATCGACATAACGCTCCATCCAGCCGCTTGCGGTTTTTTCAAACTGGTGGATGGGTAGCGCATCGAGAAATTCATTGGCAACGATGAACGACAAACCCAGCGGTACATCGTCAATGCTGTCGTACCATGCGGGACGATAGGCGTTGAGCGCGCGGCTTTGTTCCTCGCGCAGGCGCGGGCTGGTTTCCACCAGATGCAGCGTCAGGGCATTGCTGAAATCGGGCCAGGTCTTGACCGTGCGCATGATGTCCGCCGCCAGCGTGCCGCGCCCGGGGCCAAGTTCGATGAGTTGCACATGCTCGGGCCTGCCCATGCGCAGCCACAGGTCGGTCAGCCACAGCGCGATCATCTCGCCGAACAGCTGGCTGATTTCCGGCGCGGTGGTGAAATCACCGCCGCGGCCAAAGACATGCTGGCTGGCATAATATTCCTGTGCGGCCTGACCCATGAATTGCACCAACGGCACAGGGCCGTCGCGGCCGATGCGCGCCGCAAACTGTTGGGCAAAGGGCGACAACTCAGGCCGCTGCGGCTGGACGGTGCTTGCGGGCATAAACAATCAGCAGCGCCCCCGCCAACATCATCGGCAGGCAGAGCAACTGTCCTAGGGTGAAGTATTGTGCGATCAGGCCGATTTGCGGATCGGGCTCGCGCACGAATTCGATCATGAAACGGCTGATGGCATAGCCGATCGTGAAGATGCCAAACAGCATGCCGGGCGCACGGCGTATCTCGGGCCTGCGCGCGCACAGCCACAGTACGACAAACAGCACCAGACCTTCCAGAAAGGCCTCATACAGCTGGCTTGGGTGGCGCGGCAGGTCGCCGCTGTGCGGAAATATCATCGCCCAGGGTACATTCGTCACGCGGCCGAACAGCTCGCCGTTGATGAAGTTGGCGATACGGCCAAAGAACAGGCCGATCGGCACCACGGTTGCGACCATGTCGCCCATCGCCAGCGGATTGAATTTATTGACGCGTGCATAGGTGATGCAGGCGACCGCAACCCCCAGCAAGCCGCCGTGGAATGACATGCCGCCCTCCCACAGGTGGAGGATGTGCGACGGGTTTTCAAGGTAGAACGGCAGGTTGTAAAACAGCACATAGCCCAGACGTCCGCCCAGGATGATGCCCAGCACGATCCACGGCAAAATGGTGTCGGCGTCCTGCGCATTGGGGCGGCGGCCGATGGCCTCGTCCTGACGGCCCAGCCACATGGCGTATTTCCAGCCGCCGATGATGCCCGCCAGATAGGCCAGCGCGTACCAGCGGATCTGCAAGGGCCCGATGGCAAGGGCAACAGGGTCGATTTCAGGGAAAGTCAGGGCCATGTGGGGTGTCCGTTAATTTTATCTTTGTATTTTCAGACTATTACACAATAATCTTGCATGTGCCACCGCTGGCGTGATACACCATCCACATTTAGAGGGTATTATGAGAAGTAAAGACGGCAACCTGAAGTTCCTCGATGATCTGGCCCGCATGATGACGGGGGCGATGGGCTCCTTTCATGAAGTCCGCCAGCAGATCAAAGGGATGGTCCGCGAAGGTGTAGAGCAAGTCATGTCCGAACTCGACATGGTCACCCGCAGCGAATTCGAACGCGTCGAGGCCGTGGCCGAAAAAGCCCGGGCGCGCCAGCTTGAACTTGAAAAGCGTGTCGATGCACTCGAAACGGCGCTTGGCAAGAAAAAGCCCGCCGCCAAAGCCGCCGTTAAAAAGAAACCCGCCGCCAAGAAAAAGAAGAAGTGAGAACATGGTTATGATGAGCGTCCCCTTCGACCTGCACCAGCATGATGACAGCGACCTGCTCGACCTGATCGAGGATCTGGCCGAAAGCCGCAAATGGCAATGCGTGCGCGAAGACGCGACCTTCCTGACCCTGACCGTCCCCGGCCAGAACGGCGTCAACTACGACATCTGCATGGAGTGGCAGGACGAATTCGCCTCCCTGCTCTTTGCCTGCTCGCTGCCGCTTGAAATCACCGACAAGAACTACGAAGCCGCCGCGCGCACGCTCGAGCAGATCAACCAGAACCTCTGGCTTGGCCACTTCGACCTTTCGAACAAGAACAAATACCCGACCTTCCGCTATACCTTCCTGTTCCGCCTGATCCCCGGTTCGATCGGCGTCGATATGGTCGCGGACGTGGTTGATGTCGCCGTTGCCGAATGCAACCGCTTCAACAGCACCTTCCAGATGGTGCAAAGCGGCGACGTGCGCCTGCAGGACAACCTGACCGCGGCGGTTTTCGAAACCGTCGGCGAAGCGTAATTTCCATGCGCGTGCTGCTGGTCGGCGCCGGCAAGATGGGCAGCGCAATGCTGCGCCGCTGGCATGACCTGCGCATTGCCGACGACATTCTGGTCATCGACACCGCGCGCAACCTGAAATCCCCCGCCGATCTTCCTGCCGACTTCGTGCCCGAGGTCATCGTCTTTGCGGTCAAGCCGCAAACCCTGCCCGACATCCTGCCGCAATACCGCCGCTTTACCGATGCGGGCGCGCTTGTGGTGTCCATCGCCGCCGGACGCACAACCGCATTCTTTCACAATCACCTGGGCGAAAACGCCGCCGTCGTGCGCTGCATGCCCAATACCCCTGCCAGTATTGGCGAAGGCATTACCGGCGTCTATGCCCCGGCCAATGTCAGTGCGGTTCAGCGCGACATTGCGCTCGCACTGCTCTCGCCCGTGGGCGAAGTCGTCTGGGTCGATGATGAAGACTTGCTCGATGCCGTCACCGCGCTGTCAGGCAGCGGGCCTGCCTATGTCTTTTTGATGATCGAAGCGATGGCGGCGGCGGGTGAACACCTTGGGTTGAGCGCCGAAACCGCCATGAAGCTGGCGCGCCAGACGGTAATCGGCGCCGGCGCGCTGGCACAGGCCGAACCGCAAAACAGCGCGCGCATCTTGCGTGAATCCGTTACCAGCCCCAATGGCACCACGGCGGCGGCGCTGTCCGTGCTGATGAAAGACGGCGCTGGCCTTAAAGAGCTGATGCAAAAAGCACTTCGCGCGGCCAATGACCGCGCGAAGGAATTGAATAGCTGATTTTTACTTTATATCTTAGCGTTTTTGGCAGGTCACGGTCAGCGTGCGCTTGCCGTCGGCGCCGGTCACGATTTGCTCGACGCGGTTTTCGTTGGCTGCACAGTTAAACGTTGCGGATTGAGTGCCGCGCTCGGCCTGCTGCGCTGTGTTATTATTGCTAACACCCTGAACCGATGCAGCCACCAGTACGGCAGCGCTTAGCGCGGCGCTAACGCCTGTACCGACCGCAAAGCCGCGATCTGCCGCTTTGTCGCTTTCCTGCATGCGCGCACCGGCAAAGATGGTGATGATGCCGACGAATAGCTCGGCCATTGGAGCCAGAACAAACTGGGTGACGGCCAGCACACCTGCAGTAGCCAGACCGGCGGTTGCAGCTGCTGCGATCACAACGGGTGCCGTTGCGGCGGCAAAGCCACCAGCCAGAAGTGCGGCGCCACCGCCAAACACTGCGGCTGCGCCCGTGCAAATACCGATGCTTGCGGCGAAATTCTTGAGAAAGCTTGCTTTTGCCATGACTTGAAATCCTCTGCTTCATTTGAAAACAGAGGCAGTCTAGCGTGATTAATATTTATGTCAATATGTATATATTAAGTTAAATCAGTTACTTGCGATCTTTGCCAAGTCCGCTTTTTTTGGCCAGATGGCTGCGTTTCTCAGCATAATTCGGCGCCACCATCGGATAATCCGCAGGCAGGCCCCACTTTTCGCGATAGGCTTCGGGCGTGAGGTCGTAAGTGGCCTTGAGATAGCGTTTAAGCATTTTCATCTTTTTGCCATCTTCAAGGCAAATGATGTAATCGGGCATGACCGATTTGCTGATGGGCACTGCAGGTTCGCGCGATGGCGTTGCAAGCGCAAGACTGCCGCCGGACAGCTTGGCCAGCGTCTCATGCACCTGACGGATCAGCCCCGGCAGATCGTTGACGGTATGGTGGCTGGCATAGCCCGCGACGATCTTGGCGGTATGCGCGATCAAATCCTGATGCTTGTCGTGCTTGTCCATGTGTCTCATCCCTCTTTTTGCAGGGTTCTGTTGGCGCGGCCAAACGAAACATCGGCCTCACGCAGATAAAACGGGAGCGCTTCGCCGCATAGCTCGGGGCGCATCAGCGCCAGTTGCGCAAGGTCACGCGCATTGGGCAGTGCGTCGCTGACAATCGCCTGCGGCAGCAAAGCCGCCATCTTGGCGGCTGCATCGCCCATCAGGGTTACGGCGTTGCCGCTGATGCCTTTGCTGGCCAGCATCTCCGCGCAAGCAGATGGTGTGACGTTAAAGGGGGCTGCATCATCGCACTTGAAATAAAGCTCGTCGCGCCACGATTCCATCACGACAAGCCGGTGCGGTGTTTCTATCGCAACGGTGCTGTAGAGGTCAAAACTCGTCGCACCTTTCAGCGCCACGCCGCTGGCCAGCGAAAAACCGCGCATGGCCGCAAGGCCGATACGAATACCGGTGAAACTGCCTGGCCCCGTCACCGCAACCATGAGGTCGAGGTCGCCGAATTCCAGACTGTTTTGCTTCAGGCCTTCGGCAATGCCATGCAACAGAAAGTTGCCCTGATCGCGCGGCTCTGCGATGTCGGCCAGCATCAGGTCGCGCGTGATGCCACGCGCCGCCTCGCCTTCGACCAGGGCGATCGACAGGCGGGCGGCAGCGGTATTGACGGCAAGCAGGCGCATATCAGGCGTCAGACGATCTTGCAGACGTCATCAAAGGCAAAGCGCGGCGAGCGCGGGAAGTCCTTGCTGTGATCGCCATAGCCAAGGTTGCAAATAAAGTTCGACTTGAACGACGTGCCGGCAAAAAACGTTTCGTCGAGCTTGTCGTTGTTAAAGCCCGACATCGGCCCGCACGACAGGCCGAACCCGCGCGCGACGATCATGAAATATGCCGCCTGCAGGGTTGCGTTGCGAAAGGCCGTGCGCTCGATCAGGGGCTGGTTGCCCTCAAACCATGCGCGCGCATCTGTGTGGGGGAACAGGAATTTCATATGTTCGTAGAACTTCATGTCCTGCGCGAACAGCGCGGTCACGGGGGCCTTCATCGTCTTGTCGACGTTGCCCTGGTCAAGACAGGGCCGCAATTTTTCCTTGGCGTCCTTGGACTGCACGAAGACGATGCGCAAAGGGCAGCAATTGGCACTGGTGGGGCCAAAGCGCATGACATCGTGGATTTGTTGCAACAGGGTGTTATCTACGGGCTTGTCCAGCCAGTGATTTGCCGTGCGCGCGTCGCGAAAAAGCTGGTCGAACGACGCATCTGGGATTATAGTGTTGCTCATCCGGATACTCCTGTTTACTCACGTGTTGCAACGAAATATTTATGCCGAGTGAATATACACGCATATTGATTGCTTTCCAACCTGCCCAATACTTGTACAGGCAGCTATTTTTTCTTGCGTGTTTTGTTGTTTCGTTAAATGCAATGCCCGCACAGGCCGCGGAAATCCCTTCCGACGCTTCTGCCGCCGTGATTTATGCCTATCAGCGCATCGGCGAGGACAGCATGCCCCATGCCAGCCTGTCGGCGGAGCAGTTCAGCGCGCAAATGGCCGAGCTCAAGCGCGGCAATTATGTCGTCAAGCCGTTGTCCGAAGTGGTCGCAGCCCTGCGCGCGGGGCAAGCCTTGCCGCGCAACACGGTGGCCATCACCTTTGACGGCGCCTATCGCTCCACGCTTGAAAAGGCGATCCCCCTGCTCGATCAGGAAGGTTATCCCTATACCGTCTTTTTCAGCAGCGAAAACATCGACGCCAATGCCGCCAGCAGCATGACATGGAGCGACCTGCGCGCCCTGTCGAAGAAAAAGAACGCCGAACTTGGCATCATGCCCGCCTATTATGCCCATATGGTCGGCAACACGATGCCCGCCAACGTGGCTTCGATCAACAAGGCGCTGGGCCGCTACCGCGAGGAAATTGGCGGCCAGCCCGCCTATTTCGCATGGCCTTACGGCGAATACAGCACCGCACTGAAAAACAAGCTGGCGGAATATCCTTTCGCGGCGGCGCTGACCTATCATGCGGGTGTTGCCCATGCAAAATCAGACATGATGGCCCTGCCGCGCTTTATCATGAATGATCTGGTGGGCGAGATCGAGCGTTTCAAGCAAACCGCCAGCGCCCTGCCCCTGCCCGTCAGCGACGTGTCGCCCGAAGACCCTGTGCTGAAGACCAACCCTCCGATGATCGGCTTTACCGTTACGCCTGAAATCAAATCTTTGGCGAAACTGGCCTGCTTTATTTCCAGCCAGGGCAAGATCAAGGTCAGCCGCGTTGCGGGCAATCGCGTCGAGCTGCGCCCCGAAACACCCTTTAGCGACCGTCGCACGCGCATCAATTGCACCCTGCCCGACGACCTTGAAATCCCGGGCGAGGATACGCACTGGCGCTGGCTCGGCTTTGTCTACGTCGATCCGGAATATGGCGACGAAGTACAGGTTACCGATACCTCAGGGTTTGAATAAAGAAAAAGGCCGGTTGAAACCGGCCTTTTTGCTTGAGCGTACCGCGCAACCTCAGGGTCTTGCAGCTGCCGTCTCGGCGGCCTGCGGCGCGCGCGGCAGGTCAAGGTACATCAGCACGGGGGCTGCGATATAGATCGACGAATAGACCCCGATGAAGATACCGACCAGTAGCGCCAGCGTGAAGCTCTGGATCACGGCACCGCCAAAGATCGCCAGCGCCAGCAACGCCAGAATGGTCGTGACGCCGGTCAGGATGGTGCGCGACAGCGTTTCGTTAACCGACAGGTTGAGCAGTTCGCGCAACGGCATCTTGCGGTATTTGCGCAGCAGTTCGCGGATACGGTCAAAGACGACGATGGTGTCGTTGATCGAATAACCCGCCACCATCAGCACCGCCGCGACCGTCGACAGGTCGAATTCCAGCCCCGTCACGATAAAGAACAGCACGGTCGCAAAAACGTCGTGGATCAGCGACAGCAGGCTGGTCACGCCAAATTGCCATTCAAAACGCGCCCAGACATAAATCATGATGCCCAGCATCGAAAAGCCAAACGACATCAGGCCGGTCTTGATCAGCTCCTTGCCCACTTGCGGGCCGACATACTCCACGCGGCGGAAATCAACGTCGCCGCCAAGCTTGTCGTTGATGTCACGCTGGATAGCTTTTTGCGCATCGGCGGTGGCTTCGGCGCGCGGGATTTTGATCATGATCTCGTCGGTGCCGAATTCCTGAATGGAGGGCGTGCCCTCGCTGATGTCGCTGAGGTGTTCGCGGATCTGCTCGATCGCCATGCCCTTCGGCTTGCCGATCTCAAGCATGATGCCGCCGGTGAAGTCGATGCCAAGGTTGAGCCCCTTGGTGAACAGCAGAATGATGGTCAGCACCATCATCGCCGCCGACAGCCCAAGGCAGAACTTGTGCGGCTTCATAAAGTCGATGTTGGTGTTGTCTTTCATCAGTTTGAGCAATTTCATGGCGGTCAGCCCTCGTCTCTGCGTCTGGATGATTAAAGGTTCAGCGTGGTCGGGCGGCGGGTGCGCAGCCATGCGATCACCATCATGCGGGTCACGATCGTCGCGGTGAAGATCGAGGTGATGATCCCGATCGACATCGACACGGCAAAACCCTTGACGGGACCTGTACCGAACGAGAACAGCATCAACGCCACCACCAGCGAGGTCAGCTGGGAGTCGATAATAGTGTTCAACGCCAGCTGAAAGCCCTTGTCGATGGCGGAAATGACGCTGCGGCCATTGCGCAGTTCTTCACGGATACGCTCGTAGATCAGGACGTTGGCGTCAACCGCCATACCCATCGTCAAAACGATACCTGCGATACCGGGCAGCGTCAGGGTCGCCTGCATAATGCTCATGATCGCAAAGATCAGGATGATGTTGATAAACAGCGCGATCGAGGCAAAGACGCCAAACAGTCCGTAAGTCAGGAACGCAAAGACGAAGACAAAGGCGAAGGCGACAATTGACGCCTTTTTGCCAGATGCCACTGAATCCGAGCCAAGTGAAGGGCCGACACTGCGCTCCTCCACCACGTTCAGCGGCGCGGGCAGCGCACCGGCGCGCAGCAGGAGTGACAGGTCTGCGGCTTCCTTGACGGTAAAACCGCCCGAAATCTCCCCGCTGCCACCACAGATGGCGTCACGGATCACAGGGGCGCTGATGACCTCCCCATCGAGAACGATGGCAAAAGGCTTACCGATGTTGTCACGGGTAACGTCGCAGAAGCGGCGCGCGCCAAGGGCATTGAAGCGGAAGGTTACAACGGGCGCATTCTGGTTGAATGCCGCCTGACTGTCGGTCAGCATATCACCTGTAATCAGGGCGCGTTTCTTGACGATGATATTGCCCGTGCCCTCGTGCATGGGCAGGCTGCGCGACGCGGGGCCCGGACGAGCCGATTCAAGATCGACCAGATGGAACGACAGTTTCGCGGTCTTGCCCAGCAGGTCCTTGATGCGGCCGGGATCGTCCACGCCGGGCAGTTGCAATACGATGCGGTCGGCCCCCTGACGCTGGATCACAGGTTCGCGCGTGCCGGTTTCATCAACGCGGCGGCGCACGATTTCGATCGACTGGTTGACGACCTGCGTGCGGATGTCGTTCAACGCCTTCTCGCCCAGCACCACGGTTGCCTTACCGGTTTTATCGTCGATGGCGATGTCGGCGTTAGGGTCAAGTCCGCGCAGGATCTTGTAGGCGGCACTGCGGTCGCGTGCGACCTCGTTCAGGGTAACGGTCAGGCCTTCGCGGTTGGACGACAGGTTGCTGTAGGCGATGCCGGCCTTGCGCATTTCGCTGCGCGCGGCGTCGGTCAGCGCATCCAGACGGTCAGCCATGACAGCCTTGAGGTCGACTTCCAGCAACAGGTGCGAGCCGCCCTGCAAGTCAAGGCCGAGGTTGATCGACTTGTGCGGCGCCCACGGCACGCTGGCCGCGATCTTGTCGCGCAGCTCGGCCGACATCAGGTTGGGCGTGGCATAAATAATGCCAAGCGCGACCAGAACCAGCGACAGCACGATTTTCCACTTGGGAATATTCAACATGGCAAAGACCTGTTTTCAGGGTGGATGATTGCGGTAACGAAGCGCGTGCGCTTACGCCTTTTTCATCATGATGGTATGGCGGACGACGGAAACCTGAACGCCATTGGCGATTTCCACGACGACTTCGTCATCATTGACCAGTTTGACCACGCTGCCGACGATACCGCCGGCGGTCACGACCTTGTCGCCCTTGGCCAGTGCTTGCAGCATGGTGCGGTGTTCGGTCATGCGCTTGTTCTGCGGGCGGATAACCATGATGTAGAAAATGAACAGGATCAGCACCAGTGGCAGCATCGACATAAAGATACTGGGTTGAGTCGCCGCGGTGGCTGCGGCGGCATCGGCTGCTTCTTGGGCAAAAGCGGGGGAAATGAACATTGCGATTTACTCCGTGTAACTCTTTGGGCAGACTCAGTGTCTGACATGCTGGCCTATAATGCGCCAAAGCATTGTAAATACAAGGGGAAAGCCCAACAAAACAGGTGTCGCACGCAATGCTGAGGCGACAAATGAAGTTTCTCGCAGATGGCCATGAAAACGCTTAAAAAGAAGCATCTGATCATTTTTGGCGGCACGCTCGGTGTCGTCTTGTTTATCAGTGGCTTTTTTATCTTTGCTGAAAAACTGCTTGAGGTTGCTCTGGCCCGCAGCGGATTGCCGCAAAGCCATGTTGGTCGCATAGATTTTGCCTTGAATGGCACGGTTCTGACAAACGTAGAGCTGCCGCGCCTGGGTGTGAGCATTGATGAGCTTCGCCTTTATGCGACCGCAGGTGACATCGGACATGCACGTCTTGGCAAAGTCATTATCAAAGGAATCCGCTGGCAACCGCTACAGGCGCACCAGCCGCAAGCGTCATCGGAACCCCTCAATCTCGAAGGGCTGCGTCCGCTGCTGGCGGCTCTTGATACCTATAGCTCGCAAATCGAGATCGAGGACCTCACCCTCACCCCCGCCCCTGATATGCCGGCCATTACCGGCACAGGCACGATTTATGACCGCGGCGACCGCTACCAGATGAATTTCAGCTTTGCCACGCCGCAACCGCAGGCATCAGCGCCGCCGCCGCCTTTTTCCCTTGCCGCAACCGCGAGCGCCGATATCTTCAAAAGTACAGGCGCTGTCAAAGCGCAGGCCGATATCACGCAAATCGACCTTTACATGCCACCAGCCCTCACCGCCAAGCGCGTCAGCGGCTGGATTACCTTTGATCTGCCCGCCGCCCCTGCGGCGGCGCCATTAATCGGCGCGCAGATAACCGCAGGTGCAATGCGGCTTTACGATATTCCGCTCAGCGACAATACCCTGACGGTTTCGGGCGACGCCGCTACGCTCAAGGCCGTGCTGGCGACACGCCTGCCGGAAAAATCGGGCAGCAAGGCAGGCAACGGCCTGCAGGCCGAAATATCGCTGGCCACGCTCCCTGCCGTGCAGACCCTTGAGGCCAGCCTAACCGCCACACTGAATGATCTGGAAACTCTGGGCCTTGCCAACGTTGGCGGCTCCGCCACCGTAGACGCGCGCTTGCAAGCGCAAAAGGATAGCGGCGCGGCGCTGGGCGATCTTGCCGCCTATCGCGATATTGCAGGAACGGTGAATGTCGCCGCGCGCAAGCTTTCGCTTGCAGAAGCTTTTTCAAACGCCACCGGCACACTTGCAGGCAAGATCGTTTTCGACCCTGCGGCTAAAAGAATTACCTTTGAAAATACCGCACCGCTTGCTTTTATCGCGCAGCGCGACAAGGCGACATGGTCGCTTGATACGCGCAAGTTCGTGGCGGTCTATGATGCCGCAAGCGCGAGTTATCATCTGGTCATGGCGCAAGCGGGCCTTGCGGCGCCTGCCTTTACGCTGGCCGATGGCCAGGCTGACATCACGGTCATGGATGGCGCCGCCCCCGTCGCCGAAGGCAAGCTGTCGGGAACGCTGTCCACGCCGCATAAACCCGCCTATGTCGTTCCGCTGAAATTCGAAGCGACATTGAATTCCCTGTCCTCGCGCCAGCATACGACCGGTTTTAATATTGCCATCAACGGCGCCAATGGCGCGCTGATGGTCAAGGCGCAAGGCAGCCATGACAGCTTGGCCAACAAGGGTGATATGCGCCTGCGGCTGGTACCGATAGAAATGATCGAAGGCGTGCATGCGCTTGATGAATTCTTTCCGGTGACGGGACAGTACCTGTCCGGCGTCACCGGCACCCTTGGCGCGCTGGCGCGCATGGAATGGCATAAAGACAACAGCGGCACGTGGCAGGTCAGCCAGCGCGGACGGCTTTTGCTGCGCGATGTGGGCGCAACCTACAGCGATTTTCCGATTGTCGGCATTAACACGGTTCTTTCGTTTGACAGCCTGATGCCGCTGAGCTTCGCCCGCCAGCAGGTCGCGATCGGCGCTTTTACGGCGGGCCTGCCGTTGCAAAACGGACTGGTGACCATGAGCCTTGACGCGCAAAACCGCCTGTCGATCCATGACGGCACGATGGAAATGGCGGGCGGGCGGATCAAGGTGTCGCCCTTTACCCTTGATCTGGTCAAACAACAGGGGGATATCGTTCTGTCGGCAGAAAACCTCGATCTGAAGCAGATTTTTGCCATTGCGCCGCTTGAAGGATTATCGGCCGAAGGGCGCATGCAGGGCCGGCTGCCCATCGCCATGCGCGCGGGCAATCTGACGCTCGATAAAGGCGAGCTGTCCAGCATCGGCGGCGGTGTCATTCGCTACAGCCCGCGCGAATTGCCGGCATTCCTTGCCGATGACACGAACCAGCACATCGTTGACCTGCGCACGGCACTGGCGAATTTCAACTTTTCCAGCCTGAAAATGGGTTTGCAGGGCGATTTGCTGAAAGAACAGACGATCAACTTGAATATCGAAGGCAACAACCCAGATTTCTATGGCGGGCATCCGGTCAAACTGAATTTGAATGTGGAAGGCCCGCTGCAGAATATTGTAAGATACGCTCCGGGGAACGAAACCATCCCCGATGCGATACAAAAACAGTTCGAACAGTTCGAGGATGCCAATGCCACTGTTGCTCCCTAACATTCCCCGCGGAATTATTGCGGCTTTTGTCGTCCTGCTGGCCGCCGCCTGCACGCCGACGGTCAAGGTTCAGGCGCCTGACAAGCCCATCGAAATCAACATGAACATCAAGATCGAACAGGAAGTGCGCGTGAAGGTCGAAAAAGACCTCGATGCAGCCTTCGCGCAAGATCCCGAATTGTTCGGTAAAAAGTAATCAAGGAGCATAGTTGATATGAAGTCATTTCTGATGAAATCGGTTGTCGCCTTTACGGCCCTGGTCCTCAGCGCGGGCATGGCGATGGCCAGCCTGACGGTCGACAGCGCCAAGCAACAAGGCCTTGTCGGCGAGCGTACCGACGGCACGCTTGGCATCGTCGCAGGCGCCACGCCCGAGGTGAATGCCCTTGTCAGCTCCACCAATCAGGAACGCATGGCCAAGTACAACGCCATCGCCGCCAAGAACGGCACTGGCGTGGCACAGGTGCAGGCGCTGGCGGGTAAAAAACTGATCGGTGCCGCGAAAACCGGCGAGTTTGTGCAGGGCGCTGACGGCAGCTGGCAACGCAAGTA
>JAEXMB010000084.1 GCA_023444705.1 Pseudomonadota bacterium
GTCGATAACGACGGCGAGGACTAGGTCATAATTTCTGCGCGGTCATGGCCATGCCATAGATAACCGCCAGAAACGCGACCACGAGAGCCGCCGTCATGCAGATGACAAGCACGTAAAGCCATTTCGATGGCGGTTCGGGCGGCGGAAAATCGGGGGCGGGCTGCATGGCGCTCACTCACAGACAGATCGGGTTTTCGACGTTATAACATGGATACGCGTGTCATCACAATCAATGAGGAAGACCACGGCAGCCGCCTTGACAAGGTGCTGGCCACGCATCTTGCCGACCTGTCGCGCGCGCGCGTGCAGGCGCTGATGGAACAGGGCTGCATCACGCGCGACGGCGTGGTGTTTGAACAGGCATCGTGGAAGACGCGCCTTGGCGAAACCTATGTGGTCAGCGTGCCGCCGCCCGTCGACGCCACGCCGCAGGCGCAACAGATTGCGCTCAACATCGTCTACGAGGACGATGACCTGCTGGTCATCAACAAATCGCCCGACATGGTGGTGCATCCCGGTGCCGGCAACCACGACGGCACGCTGGTCAATGCGCTGCTGGCGCATTGCGGCGACAGTCTGTCGGGCATTGGCGGCGTCAAGCGTCCGGGTATCGTGCATCGCCTTGACAAGGAAACATCGGGCCTGATGGTGGTGGCGAAAAGCGACGCTGCGCATCAGGGGTTGTCGGCGCAGTTGTCCGACCGCACGCTCAGCCGCGTTTATCACGCATTGGTGTGGGGTGTGCCGTCGCCTGCCAGCGGGTGCATCGAAACGCAGATCGGCCGCCACCCCACGCACCGCACCAAAATGGCGGTGCTGGAACATGGCGGACGCGAGGCGATCACCGATTACCGCACGCTCGAGGCCTTCGCACTGGCCGCAGCCCTGGTTGAATGCCGCCTGCAAACCGGGCGCACGCACCAGATCCGCGTGCATATGGCGCACCGGCAAAACTGGCTGGTGGGTGATCCGGTCTATAGCCGTCCCTCGCAGGGCAAATTCCTCAAGCTCCATAAAGTGCCGGAAAAGGCGGCGGCGGCCATGCAATCCTTCCCGCGGCAGGCCCTGCATGCGGCACAGCTTGAATTTATCCACCCTATCAGCCACAATAAAATCAGCCTGACGGCGCCGCTGCCCGACGACATGGCGCAGTTGCTGGCAGAGATGAAAAAGATCTGATCTCACCTGACGGAGCATCATTAGCGATGACGGACATTACCGAACTCAAGGCCTCGTTTGGCGAAATCGCCCATGTCCACAAGGGCGAGGAGGTCAACCTCAACCAGATCGACCCCGGCCTGCACCGCGTGATGGTCGGCCTTGGCTGGGACGCGCCGGAAGAGCAGGAAGGCATGACTGTCGATATTGATGCCAGCGCATTTTTGCTCAACCGCGACGGCCGCGTGCGTCAGGATACCGATTTTGTTTTCTACAATAACCTTGCCACAGAGTCGGGTGCGCTGAAGCATCATGGCGATAACACGTCCGGCCAGGGCGAGGGCGATGACGAGCGCATCGAGGTCAACCTTGAAACGCTGCCTTACGATGTTGAAAAAGTGTCTTTCACCGTCAGTATCCACAACGCCGAGGAACGCCGCCAGAACTTCGGCGTGGTCCAAAACGCCTTTATCCGCATCGTCAACGCCGACACCAATGCGGAGCTGGCGCGCTTTGATCTGAGCGAGGATGCGTCGGAAGACACCGCGATGGTCTTTGGTGAACTGGCGCGCGAGGGCATGAGCTGGAAATTCCGCGCCCTTGGCATCGGCACCACGGGCGGCCTTTATCGTCTGGCGCGCGATTATGGCGTCAACGTCGCACCGAACTGACACGCGTATTGCCGCAATGAAATTACAACCCTGTGCCGCCGTGCGCAGGGTTGTTGCGCATGTAGGGCGTGCGCGGGCCGAATCCTTGACAAAAAGGGCGGAAAAAGCGACCTTCGGGACAATTCCAAAACCCATACACCAATGAAAGGATGCATTCACATGCTCACGATTGGCCAAAAATTCCCCGAATTCAAACTGACCGGCGTTGTTTCTTCTGACCAGAAAGACGCGTTCAAGGAAATCACCAACACCACCTACAAAGGCAAGTGGCTGGTCGTTTTCGCGTGGCCCAAGGACTTCACCTTTGTCTGCCCCACCGAAATCGCCGAATTCGGCCGCATGAACCGCGACTTCGCGGACCGCGACACCCAGGTTCTGGGTCTGTCGACCGACAGCGACTTCGTTCACCTCGCGTGGCGCCAGAACCATAAAGATCTCAACGATCTGCCGTTCCCTATGCTGTCGGACATCAAGCGCGAACTGTCGACCGCGCTTGGCATCCTCAACGCCGAAGCTGGCGTGTGCAACCGCGCAACCTTCATCGTTGATCCCGAAGGCACCATCCGCTACGTCGCCGTCAACGACCTGAAAGTCGGCCGCAACGTTGGCGAAGTCATGCGCACGCTTGATGCACTGCAAACCGACGAACTGTGCCAGTGCAACTGGCAAAAAGGCGAGGACACCCTGAAGGTAGCCTAAGCTTTTTGACAAATGCTTTTACGGTAAGCGGCGGGCCATCGGAAACGATGCCCGCCGTTTGCTTTTTCCGCCGGGTGGCCTAGAATACAGCCTGTCTTCCCCACCATCTTTTTCGAGGTCGTCATGGCATCGCCGCGCAACAAAACAAAATCAAAAACAAAACCCGCAGCAAAGGCCGCGCCGAAGGCGGCAGCCAAGACGCCATCCAAGGCAACCGGTATCGAGGCGCGCTATCTTGCCGCGCTCAAGGCGCTGGTCCCCGCGCATGATCTTGAAACGCTGGGCAACGCAGAACTGCAGGTGATCGCGCGCCGCATGAGTGCGGCAGCACAGATGCGCAAGCCCGGCAAGCACAGTGTTGTGCATGTGCAGCCCGAGGCAGGGCGCCATGCGCTGGCGCAAACGCATACCTCGTTCGTCGTCATCAACGACGACATGCCCTTCATCATCGACAGCATCACGGCAGAAATCAACCGTCAGGGGTATCAGACCGAGTTGCTGCTCCACCCGATCATGCATGTGCTGCGCGACAAGGGCAGCATGAAGGCGATCGTCACCGCCGCCAACGAATTCAACGGCGACAGCGACATCGTGGAATCGCATGTCTATATCCGTCTTGAGCAGGTGCTGAGCGACAGCGCGGCGCAACAGCTGGTCAGTGCGCTTGACGGCGTGCTGGCCGACGTGCGTCTGGCAACGTCGGATTGGCGCGAGATGCGCGACAAGGTGCGCGTGATCCTCGATGACGAAGGCCCCGCCAGCGACGTCACGCCGTCGGACCGCGACGAAGCCCGCGCCTTCCTTGCCTATATCCGCGACAATAACTTCACCTTCCTTGGCTACCGCGCCTACCGCTTTGTCGAGAAGAAAGGCCGCACCGTGTCGCAGCGCGTGGAGGGGAGCGACCTTGGCATCCTCAAGCAGGCCAGCGCCATCTATTTTGACGACGACAACGGCGCGCCCGAGGCCGAGGCGCTGGCGCAATCGCGCTGGCCGATCATGGTCAGCAAGCTGATCGACGAATACGCAACCGTACACCGCCACGTACCGATGGACGTGGTCAGTGCGCGCATGCTCGACAAGCATGGCCGCCTGATCGGCATGCACATCTTTGTTGGTCTGTTTACCTCGTCGACCTATTCGTGCCGCACGGCGGATATTCCCATCGTGCGCCAGAAGGTGCGCGACACCATCGACAGCGTGGCCTTCAAGCCCGGATCGCACGATGCCAAGGCGCTTGAGCATATCCTTGAAAAAATGCCGCGCGACGAGTTGCTGCAGGCCTCGCCCGAGGAAGTGCGCAATCTGGCGCTTGGCATCCTGCGCCTGCAGACCAAGCCTCGTGTCGCACTGTTCACGCACCTTGACCCGATGAAGCAGTACATGTCGTGCCTGGTCTATGTGCCGCGCGACCGCTACAACACCACGTTCCGTACCCGCGCGACGCAAATTCTCGAGGCTGGCATCAACGGCCGCGTGACCAACTATTTCACCTCGCTCGACGACAGCGCGCTTGCGCGTATCCTGTTTACCGTGCGGCTTGACCGCCCCGATGCGCAGTTCGATGCCGACGCGCTTGAAAAGCAGCTGATCGACATGGGCCGCGAGTGGCATGAAAGCCTTTACGCCGTTCTGGTCGAACGCGAGGGCCGTGCGCGCGGCAGCCAGCTGGCCAAAATCTATGGCCGCGCCTTCACCACTGCCTATCATGAATCCATCGACATCAATAACGCGGTGCATGATATCCGCCAGCTTGAAACCCTGCGCCATCAGGAGGCGCCGATCCGTCTTGAGCTGTATCGCCTCAATGACGCGCCGGAAAACAGCTATCGCCTGAAAGTCTATAACCGCAAGAACCCCGTGCCGCTCGCGGAAATCCTGCCGTTACTTGACAACATGGGGCTGAAGGCGCTTGACGAAACACCGTTCGAGGTACGTCCCGAAGGCAGCGACGAGGCGATCTGGATGCACGATTTCGGCCTGCAGGGCGCGCCCGGCCTGGCGCTTGACCAGATCAAGCACAACTTCGAGGAAACCTTTGTCGAGGTCTGGCGCGGACGTGCCGAAAGCGACGGCCTCAACGCGCTGGTCTTGCTGATCAACCTGAGCTGGCGCGAGGTGCTGATGCTGCGCGCCTATAACAACTACCTGCGTCAGGCGCGCTTCCCCTATAGCCGCCGGTATGTGGAACAGGTGCTGGTCGCCTATCCGCATATCACGCGCGAGCTGGTGTCGCTGTTCCATGCCCTGCACGATCCGCGCGGCAAGGGCAAGGCCAACGGACAGGCCGAAAAGATCGTTGACATGCTCCAAGCCGTCGACAAGCTCGACCACGACAAGATCCTGCGCCAGATGATGTCGGTCATCCAGAACACGCTGCGCACCAACTATTACCAGCCCAAGCCCGACGGTACGCCGCGTTCGCTGCTGGCGATGAAGCTCAACAGCCGCGAGATCCCCGATCTGCCGCTGCCGCGCCCGCATGTGGAAATTTCCGTCTATTCGGCACGGGTCGAAGCCATCCACCTGCGCGGCGGCGAGATTGCGCGCGGCGGCATCCGCTGGTCGGATCGCCCCGACGATTTCCGCACCGAGGTGCTGGGCCTGCTCAAGGCGCAGATGGTCAAGAACACCGTCATCGTACCCGTGGGAGCCAAGGGCGGCTTTGTGGTGAAACAGCCCCCGCAAGAGGGTGGTCGCCCTGCGTATTTGCAGGAAGGCATCGAATGCTACAAGCTGTTTGTGCAATCCATGCTCGACATCACCGACAATATCGTTGCGGGCAAGATCACGCGCCCGAAAAACGTCGTCTGCCATGACGGCACCGATCCTTATCTGGTCGTTGCGGCGGACAAGGGCACGGCGACATTCTCCGATATCGCCAACAGCCTGTCGGTGGCATCGAATTTCTGGCTGGGCGATGCCTTTGCCTCGGGCGGGTCGGCCGGTTACGACCACAAGAAAATGGGCATCACCGCGCGCGGCGGGTGGGAGTCGGTCAAGCGCCACTTCCGCGAGCTGGGCAAGGACATCCAGAAGGAAGACTTCACGGTTGCCGGTGTCGGCGACATGGGCGGCGACGTCTTTGGCAACGCGATGTTGCTGTCCAAGCACATCAAGCTGGTCGCGGCATTTAACCATGTCCATATCTTTATCGACCCGACCCCGGATGCGGCTATCAGCTTTGCCGAGCGCCAGCGTTTGTTCGACGCGCGCGGCGGCTGGGACCAGTACGACAAGGCGAAGATTTCCGCTGGTGGTGCCGTGTTCGAACGCAGCGCCAAGTCGGTCAAGCTGACGGCGCAGATGAAGAAGCTGTTCAACCTGAGCGTCGACAGCATGACGCCGGACGAGCTGATCCGCATCATCCTGCAGGCCGAAGTCGAACTCATGTGGTTTGGCGGTATCGGTACCTATATCAAATCGGCCCGTCAAAGCCAGGCCGATGCCGACGACAAGGCCAATGACAACCTGCGTGTCGATGGCCGTGACGTGCGCGCCAAGGTGATCGGCGAGGGCGCCAACATGGGCGTCACGCAGCTTGGCCGCATCGAATACGCGCGTCAGGGTTTTGACGGCACGGGCGGGCGCATCAATACCGACTTCATCGACAACTCTGCCGGTGTGGATTGCTCCGACCACGAGGTCAACATCAAGATCCTGCTGGCCGATGTCACTGTCCGCCGCAAGATGACCCGCCAGCAGCGCGACAAGCTGCTGGAAAAAATGACCGCCGACGTGGCGGCACTGGTCCTGCGCGACAACTACCAGCAGACGCAGGCGCTGAGCTTCCAGCAATTGCTGGCGGCGGAGCAGATCAACCTGCACCTTGACCTTGTGCGCCAGATGCAGCGCAGCGGGTTGCTCAACCGCCAGCTCGAAGGCCTGCCCGATGACGAGGGCTTTGCCCGCCTGTCGCGCGAAGGTCAGGGGCTGAGCCGTCCCGAGCTGTGCGTGCTGACGTCCTATGCCAAGATCGACCTTTACAACCATGTGCTGAAAACCGCGATCCCCGATGATGCGACACTGCACGACAACCTCGTCAACTACTTCCCGTCCGCACTGCACGGGTATGACAAGGAAATTTCCGCACACAAGCTCAGACGCGAGATCGTGGCGACCGATGTGGTCAACACGCTCATCAACCGCATGGGTCCCGTGTTCGTGTCGTCGCGCATCGAAAAGACCGGCGCCAGCGTGGAAGATGTCGTGCGCGCCTTCCTCATCGTTTGCCGCGTTTATGGTGTTGATGGGCTGTGGGCCGCGATCGAAAAGCTCGACAACAAGGTGCCTGCGGCAACGCAGCTTGCCGCGCTGAACGAGATCTACGTTATCGTCAAGCGTGCGGTAACGTGGTTCCTGCGCTTTGGCCGTGAAGGTCTGCCGCTGGCAGGCGAGGTCGCGCGTTTCAGCCCTGCCGTCCATGCGCTGGCACGCCAGATCGACAGCGTATTGCCGCCTGCGGTACAGCAAAAACTGGCCGCCAGCCAGGCGCATTTCGAAGGTCTTGGCCTGCCTGCGGATGTATCGTTGCAGATGGCGTTGCTCAAGCAGCTGTCCTCGGCGGCAGATATCGTGCAGATCGCCGATAACAACAAGGTGCCGGTCGAGCGCGTGGCGCACAGCTACTTCACGCTGGGCGAGACGCTGGGCTTTGACTGGCTGCGCAACCGCACCCACGATCTGGTGACGGAAAACAGCTGGCAGGCACGTGTGAAGAGCGCGGTGCTTGATGATCTCTATCATCATCAGGCGACACTGACCGCGGCCCTGTTGCCCAAGCCGGCCAAAGCCGCCAAGGCTGCCAAAGGCAAGAAAGCCACCCCTGCCAAGGGTGTTGCAGGTATTCCCGCCGCCGTGCTGGCGCAAAGCGAGCAACTGGTGAACGAAATCCGCCATCAGGAAATCGTGCGCCTTGAAATGCTGGTGCTGGTGACGCAACGCCTTGGCCAGATGGTCAGTGCGTGTCACTAGGGATGTGAATGAAGACAAAAAAAGGCGGTCAGCAATGGCCGCCTTTTTTTATGCCTAGAGGGCGAACATCAGCAAAACCAGCAATCCGAAGACCGTATTGGCGCGGAAGATGCGCAGGCTGCTTTCCGAGCTGTCGGGTTGCCAGGCTTTCATTTGCCACAGCGCATGGCCCGCAACGGGCAGGATCAGCAGGCCTGTCAGTACGCTGGCACCTGCAAGGTATTTCGCCAGCACAAAGCAGGTGATGGCCACGATCAAGAAGTACTGCACATAGGTTTTGCTACTGTCGCCAAAGCGCAGGGCGGTTGATTTGATACCCACGCGCATGTCGTCTTCCTTGTCCTGATGGGCATAGATGGTGTCATAGGCCAGCGTCCAGAAAATGCCGCCGATATAAAGCACCACGGCGGCGGGGGCAATGCTGCCCGTCGATGCGGCCCAGCCCATCAATGCCCCCCAGTTGAAGGTAAAGCCCAAAAACAGTTGCGGCCACCACGTGATGCGTTTCATCAGCGGATAGGTGATAACCAGCGGCAGGGCCGCGATGCCAAGCCAGATGGCCAGCGGTTCAAGCAGGATCAGCAGGCAAAATCCCGCCGCCAGCAGGCAGAACAGAAACACAATCGCCTGCACGCGCGTGACGTGTCCGGCGGGCAGGGGGCGGCCCTGCGTGCGCGCGACGCCCGCGTCAAGACGGTGGTCCCACAGGTCGTTGATGACGCACCCCGCACTGCGCAGCAAAAAGGCGCCGAGCGTAAAGACCGCCAGCAGGCCGATATTGATGCCCAGCACGCTGTCGTCGCTCAGCACCAGCGCCCACAGGCACGGCAGCAGCAACAGCCACGTGCCGGTGGGGCGGTCGATGCGCGCCAGCGTCAAATAGGGGTGCCAGCTGGCCGGTGTTTTGCTATATACGAAGTGGGTGGGGTTGATGTCGCTCATGCCCATAACCATAGCCCAGTTGGATGTTTTTGCAATGACCGACGCGCCTGCCGCCGCTTTCGACCCCGCCCTGCACGGAAAAATGCCGCGCATTGCCTGCCTTGGCGTTGCACTGGCGGCGGGTGCCATCCATGCACTGGACGAGGCGCAGGCCCATCACCTGCGCACGGTATTGCGCGTCGCCGATGGCGAAAGCGTGCGCGCCTTTAACGCGCAGGATGGCGAATGGCTGGCGCTGGCGCGGCATGCGGGCAAACGCGGTGTCACCCTTGAAATCACAGCCTTGTTGCGTGCGCCGGTGGCGCTGCCCGACATCTGGCTGGTGGCGTCGCCGCTCAAGAAAGACGCGCTCGACATGATGATCGAAAAGGCGAGCGAGCTTGGCGCCAGCCGCTTTGTGCCTGTCATTGCCGACCATACGGCGGTGCATCGCCTGAATGCCGAGCGCGCGCATGCACAGGCAATTGATGCCGCCGAGCAGTGCGAGCGTTTTGACGTGATGGCGATCGACGATTTGCAGCCGCTGTCGCAATTGCTGGCGTACTGGCCACAGGAGCGCGCGCTTTACGTCGCGATCGAGCGCAGTGCGGCACAACCGTTCCTCAAGGCTTTGCGTGCAGAGGCACCGCCCGCGCAGATGGCGGTGCTGGTGGGGCCGGAAGGCGGATTTTCGCCCAAGGAGCGCGAGTACCTGCTGGCCCTGCCGTTTGTGGTCCCGGTTTCCCTCGGCGGCACGATTTTGCGCGCTGAAACCGCCGCCGTGGTGGCTTTGGGGCTGTTATGCGGCTTTTTACAGGCAAAATAAGGCAAGAAAATTGCCTAAGCTGTTGTTTTTACAGTTATCATTTGACATAAACATGTGAATTCGGCAGAGTAGGTGCAGAATTTCACCAGCTTGCCACTCCTGATTCTTTGAAAGTGGCGGCATATACAGGTTTGCGCCACGCCATGTCATCGGCAGACACATCATCGGGCAAGGTCATCGCCAGCAAGGACGAGCTGGTGGCCTGGTTTGCGCAGGCCGCAACGCCCGACGCCCGACGCCTGATCGGCGTTGAACATGAAAAGCCGCCGTTTTACCTCGACGATCAGTCACCGGTGCCGTTCTTTAGCGAACGCGCGGACCGCGGCGGCGTCAGTGATTTTATCAATGTCATGGTACGCGAACGCGGGTGGGACCCGGGCGTGCCTGAAAATGGCAACGTCGTCGACATCCATAAAGACAACGTCAACTGGACGTTCGAGCCCGGGTTACAGATGGAAACCGGCGGCGCGCCCCTGCGCAATGTGCATCAGATCGCGCGCGAAACCGACCGTGTGATCGGCGAGGCGCTGGCCGTTACGCAACGTCTTGGTTTTGGCCTGCTGGCAATGGGCTATCATCCCACGCACGACGGGCAGTCGCTGCCGCGCATGCCCAAGTCGCGCTATCATTTGATCCGCCAGTTCAGCAAGGCCAACGGCTATCTCACCGCGCCCGATATGATGAGCTGTACCTCGACCGTGCAGGTCAACCTCGGCTACACGTCCGAATCCGATATGGTCAAGATGCTGCGCGTCAGTCTGGCGTTGCAGCCTGTTGCCGCAGCACTGTTTGCGTCCTCGCCCTTCGCCAACGGGGCCGACACGCCCTATGACAGCTACCGCAGCGAGATCATCCGCAACAACCTTGGCGGGCGTTACGGCTTTATGCTGCCCATCGCCTTTGACGAGGGCTTTGGCTATGAAATGTTCGTCGACTATGCCCTCAACAAAATGCCGTTGATGGGCGTCTACAAGGGTAATGCCTTCCTTGATGCAGGCGGCAAGCATTTCGCGCAGTTTATCGACGGCAAGCTTGATATTTGCCCGGGGCAGCAGGCGACGCTGTCGGATTGGCAAAACCATCTCAATACCATCTGGTCCGAAGTGCGCCTGCGCCGCTTCCTTGAAATGCGCGGTGCGGATAACGGCCCGGCCGAGATGATCAAGGCGTTGCCAGCGCTATGGGTCGGATTGCTCTATGACCAGCAATCGCTTGACGATGCCTATACGATGGTGCGTGACTGGACGAACGAAGACCGCGAATACCTGCGCACGGCAACCCCGCGCCACGGCCTGCAGACCTCTTTCATGGGCACGACGGTACAGGGGATCGCCAAGAACATGCTGGTGATCTCGCAGGCCGGCCTGCGCCGCCGCGGCGTACTGGACGCCAAAGGCAACGACGAAAGTCTGTATCTGGAACCGCTGCATGAAATCGCGCACAGCGGTTTGAATATCTCGCAACGCCTGAAGGCACGCCTGCAGGGCGAGTGGAACGGCGATGTACGCAAGGTGTTCGATACGATGAGCTACGCCAACGCGCCCAGCGTTCTGCGCGCCGCGCCCGCAGCGCAAACGGCGGCAACCCGCACGCCGCGCCGCGGCAAATAACCAGTCCTGAAATTAGAATACGATGTCGAAACTGCTGGCCGCGCAGAGCAGGCTTGCGATCACGATATTGGCCCAGATGATGCGTGTGCCAAGACGACGCAGCGGGCTTTTGCCCGAAGGGTCGCGCAGACCCTTGAGGTGCGCCAGACGCCCCGCAATCAAGGTCAGGCCCAGCGCGTGCATGATGACAGGGGCGGTGCCTTGCGTTTCGGCGATCAGCATCAGCAGCAGGGCAATAGGCGTATATTCCACCACATGCGCGACGGCGCGGGTGACGGCTGCCATCTCGCTATGGCCATCTTCCTGCATGCGCGTATTTTGATATTTATCGCGCAGGGCGACAACGCGCCATTGCAGACCAACCAGAATAAGAGCGCAGAGCGCGGCATAAAGCGGTGTGACAGCCATGATTTCCCCCGTCGATATAATCCCGCACCAAGTATAGCGCGTTTTGGCCGCAGGGGGAGATGGTTTATCGCAGTTTGAACTTGTTGGCCCTGTCGCGGTTTTGGCCATAAGCGCTGTTTTCAAGCGCCTGCTGGCGCGCGGCGGGGTCGGAGAAGGCCGACAGGCGCGCAAATGCGTCGCTTGCAGGGCTGGCATGGTCGAGCGCGGCCCATTTGAAATGATCGCGCAAAGTTGTGCTGGCGCCCGCAGCCAGCAGGCGCTCGATCACGGGCAGGTTGTCGCTTTTGGCGGCGGCGTACATCAATGCCGTCTTGCCGTTATGGGCATTGACGGCATCCACGGCGGCGCTACGCGACAGCAGGTATTCGATATCTTCCAGATGGCCGTTTTCGGCGGCGAACATCAGCGCTGTCTTGCCGGTATCGGGGCAGGGGGTGTTGATGGCGGCCCCGCTCCACAGCCAGATATCCCACAGGTCCGGCGACGGGCGCGAACGCGACAGCGCGGCAGCGAGTGCTGCCTGTGCGTCGTCTTTGGCCATCATCGTACCGGGCATGTGGGACCTGTTCCTGGCTGTTAGCGCACGATGCGCAGTTGCACCGACGGACGGCGCGAGGAAACGCGCAGCTCGACAGCGTTATCGTGCAGTTTTTTCGCTGCGTCGTCGAATTGACGGCGCAGATAGGTGACCGCACGCACAAGTTCGCGCGCGATGTGCGCATGTCCGTGATCGGCGGCCAACGACATGGCGGTGATGCCGTCATGATCGCGCGCCACTTGCGGGCAAGCGCCGCAGGACAGCAGGTAGTTCACCTTGTCAGCAGAACCGCTTTTGGCGGCGATCATCAGCGGCGTATAGCCGTCGGCGTCGAAGGCGTTGATGTTGGCGCCCATCATCAGCAGTTCGTTGATGATGCGCGGGTCTAACAGACCATTGTCGCCACACGACTCTTGAAGTGCGGCGGTCGCCTTATCGGCGAGAGCGTAGTTGGGTATCATGGTGATTTTCTTCATACTTTCTCTCAACAGCCGCAACCGAAATGGCGGGGGCTTTTGAGGTGAGGTACGTTAGGCCCGCCCCGCCGAGTCTGTCAAGCGGGTGCCATAAAAAACACGCAAATGTATTAATTTCAGCGGCTTGGTATCAGGTTTGCGTGCCGCCGACGGTCAGGCCGTCGATGCGCAGGGTGGGTTGGCCCACGCCGACGGGCACGCTTTGGCCGTCCTTGCCGCAGGTGCCGATACCGGGGTCAAGGGCCATGTCGTTGCCGATCATGCTGACCTTGGTCAGGCAATCGGGGCCATTGCCGATCAGGGTTGCGCCTTTGACAGCGGCTCCCACCTTGCCGTCTTCGATCAGATAGGCTTCCGATGCCGAAAAGACGAACTTGCCCGAAGTGATGTCGACCTGGCCACCGCCAAAATTCACGGCATAAATGCCGCGTTTGACGGAGGTGACGATTTCATCCGGCGTGTGGTTGCCGTTGAGCATGACAGTATTGGTCATGCGCGGCAGGATGGGGTCGGCATAAGACTCGCGCCTGCCGCTGCCGGTTGATTGCGTGCCCATCAGGCGCGCGTTCATGCGGTCTTGCAGGTAGCCGACCAGCTTGCCGTCCTCGATCAGCACATTACGTTGCGTGGGCGTGCCTTCGTCGTCGATGCTCAGCGACCCGCGGCGTTCGGCCAGCGTGCCGTCGTCAACAACGGTGACGCCTTTGCTTGCGACCTGCTGGCCGATCAGGCCGGAAAACGCCGAGGTGCCCTTGCGGTTGAAGTCGCCTTCAAGGCCGTGACCGATCGCCTCGTGCAGCAAAATGCCGGGCCAGCCGTTGCCAAGCACCACGGTCATCTCGCCCGCAGGGGCTTCGATGCTGTCAAGGTTGACTTCGGCCTGACGGAAAGCCTCGTCCACGGCAGCTTTCCATGTGGCTTCGTCAAACAGCTTGTCGTAGCCGTAGCGCCCGCCAAGACCGTGATAGCCGTCTTCCATACGCTGGCCGTTGTCGAGATAAACCGACACGCTCAGGCGCACCAGCGGGCGCACGTCGCCGCGGCGCTCGCCACCCGCGCGCAGGATCTCGACCGCTTTCCACGATGCGGCCAGCTGTATCGATACCTGCTTGACGCGGCTGTCCTTGGCGCGCGCATAGGCGTCGATGTTTTGCAGCAATTTGATTTTCTGCTCGAACGGCACGCCGCCGATGGGGTTGTTGTCGCTGTACAAATGCACGTTGGTGCGGCGTGGCGCGAGGTCCATCGTGCCGGTGTATCCCGCCTGTACGGCGCGCACGGTATCGGCGGCGCGCTTGAGCGCGGCTTCGCTGAGGTCAGACGCATGGGCATAGCCAAACGTCTCGCCCTCAACCGCGCGCAGGCCAAAGCCGCGGTCGGTGTCGTAGGAGGAGCTTTTGAGACGGCCGTCTTCCCAGTTGAAAAACTCCGACTGCACGTATTCAAGATACAGCTCGCCATCGTCCGCGCTGGTCAGGCTGTCGTCGACGATGCGCTGGGTGGCGTCGCTATCAAGCCCCGTTTGGGCATAGAAAAGATCCTGTTGCGTCGTCAGGCTGGCAGACATGGGGGCGATCCTTTCGGGTTACTGCATTTCAGTTAGGGTTTTATCACAGCAATTCAATGTGTTCACGCAGGGATTGACCCCTGACGTTGATTATGTATATTTATCAACCATGAATTTGCCGCCCAATATCGCCGCGCTGACCGAAGACCCGATGGTTGTCGATACCGTCGAGGTGCTGGTTGCGTTTTTCGGGCGCGAGGATATCGCGTTCGAGGGCGCCAACCTGCATACGGCACAGGTGCTGGCCGATGCCGATGCGCTGACGCCGCAAGGGCTGGCGGCGTTGCTGCTGACGGCGCATATGGACATCGCCGACGTCAATGATAATGCCGAAAGCCTGCCCGAGGCGGTAGTTGCTTCGGCGATGGCGTTCCTGCAGCCTTTGCCCGCCGACGGGCGCGTGCGTGATTTGCAGGACCAGATGCTGATGCCCGATACCACTGCGGCCATGTTGCATCAGGCGGTCTTCCTGCAGCGCCTGCGCGAAACGCGCGGCTGCCTGTGCGACAAGAACGGGCAGCCTTATGACGACGACAGCCTGCAGGTGCAGTTCTATATGCAGGCGCAGCTTTATATCGGCGTGGTGTCGTCGATGTCCGGCGACGACAATATCGCGCGCTTTGCACAGCCATTTCTGCGCTTGTGTGCGCGCGAGGCGGATGCGCATCTTGATACCGTCTGCAAGCTGAGCAACCAGTACATCAGCGGCGTTGGCCATGCCGCGATGGAGATGACCGATACGCTGTCGCATTTCAAGGCGCGCGTGCAGGGGTATCAAAGCGCGTATGAGGCCCGCAAAGCGGCGGAGGCCGCGGCCATCGACAGCCGCGCGCGCCTGCAGGCGCGGATGCAAACGGGCGCGCACCGCTTCAAGTTGTAAAATACATTCAATATCAAATGCTTGGGGTGGCATTGCCGCCCTTTTAACCGCTGGCGGTTTGCGCTAGACTGATGCCCGTTCTTGACCATACGGGAGTTTCTTGCATGACCGCGCTTGCCAGCCGCATCAGCACCAGCAGCGATGATTTTGCCGCCAATACCGCCGCGATGGAGGCACTGGTCGCCGACCTGCGCGACAAGCTTGGTGTCATCTCGCTGGGCGGGGATGAAACCGCGCGCGCCAAGCACCTCGCACGCGGCAAGATGTTGCCGCGCGACCGCGTTAAAAACCTGCTGGATGCCGGGTCGCCGTGTCTGGAATTTTCCGCCTTTGCAGGGCACGAGGTCTATGACGACAAGGTGCCGGCCGCGGGCATTATCACTGGTATTGGCCGCGTCAGCGGGCAGGAATGCGTGATCGTCGCCAACGATGCCACCGTCAAGGGCGGTACCTATTATCCGCTCACCGTCAAAAAGCATCTGCGCGCACAGGAAATTGCGGCACAGAACAACCTGCCCTGCATCTATCTGGTCGACAGCGGTGGGGCGTTTTTGCCGCGTCAGGACGAAGTCTTTCCCGACAAGGAACACTTTGGCCGCATCTTCTACAATCAGGCCACGATGTCCGCACAGGGCATTCCGCAAATCGCCGCTGTGATGGGCAGTTGCACGGCGGGCGGCGCCTATGTGCCCGCGATGTCGGATGAATCTGTGATCGTCAAAAATCAGGGCACGATCTTTCTGGGTGGCCCGCCGCTGGTCAAGGCCGCGACGGGCGAGGAAGTCAGCGCCGAAGACCTCGGCGGTGCCGACGTGCATTGCCGCCTGTCCGGCGTGACCGACCATTACGCGCAAAACGACGGCCACGCGCTTGAAACCGTGCGCCGCATCGTGGGCAACCTCAACCGCAAGAAGCCCGACCAGATCGTCCTGCGCGACGTCGCGCCCCCTAAATACGACACGAAAGAGCTGTACGGTCTGATCCCGTCGGACCTGCGCAAACCCTATGACGTGCGCGAGGTGATCGCACGCATCGTCGACAACAGCGACTTTGACGAATTCAAAAAGCTGTACGGCGAAACGCTGGTCTGCGGCTTTGCGCATATTTACGGCATGCCTGTCGGCATCATCGCCAACAACGGCATCCTGTTCAGCGAAAGCGCGCTTAAAGGCGCGCATTTCGTCGAACTGTGCTGCCAGCGCAAGATCCCGCTGGTCTTCCTGCAAAACATCACCGGATTTATGGTGGGCCGCAAGTACGAGAGCGGCGGCATCGCCAAGGACGGCGCCAAGCTGGTACATGCGGTATCATGCGCGCAGGTACCCAAGCTGACCGTGCTGATCGGCGGGTCGTTCGGTGCGGGCAACTACGGCATGTGCGGCCGTGCCTTCAATCCGCGCTTTATGTGGAGCTGGCCCAACAGCCGCATTTCGGTGATGGGCGGGGAGCAAGCCGCCAGCGTGCTGGCGCAGGTCAAAAAAGACGCGATGGCCGCCAAGGGCCAGCAGTGGCCGCAAGCCGAGGAAGACGCCTTTAAAAAGCCGATCCGCGAGCAATACGAACATCAGGGCCACCCGTATTACGCCAGTGCGCGCCTGTGGGATGATGGCATCATCGACCCCGCCGATACGCGCATGGTGCTGGGCCTGTCGCTGGCCGCAGCCCTGAACGCACCCATCGACGACGCCAAATTCGGCGTCTTCAGGATGTAGGCGGCATGCATCTTTCATATGACGACAAGGAATAAACCATGAGCAACCATGTTCTCTACGAAACCAAAGACGGCGTTGCCACCATCACGCTCAACCGCCCCGAGGTACACAATGCCTTTGACGAGGCGCTGATCGGCGAGCTGACGGAGCGTTTTCGCGATGCGGGCACCGATGCGAATGTGCGCGTGGTCGTCCTGCGCGGGGCGGGCAAAAGCTTTTGCGCGGGCGGCGATCTTGGCTGGATGCGCCGCATGGCGGACTATTCGTTCGAGCAAAACGTCGAAGACGCGGCGCGCCTTGGCACGCTGCTGGCCACCATTAATACCCTGCCCAAGCCGACCATCGCGCTGGTGCATGGCAACGCCTTTGGCGGCGGTGTCGGCCTGTCGGCTTGCTGCGACATCGTGATCGCCGAGGACAGCGCGCAGTTTTCGCTGTCGGAAGTGCGTATCGGCATTATCCCGAGCATCATTTTGCCTTATGTCATCACTGCGATCGGCGAGCGTCAGGCGCGCCGCTATTGCCTGACGGCGGAGCGTTTTGACGGCACGCGCGCGGCCGACATCGGATTTGCGCACGAGGTCGTGCCCGCAGGCGGTCTTGACGCGATGGCGGGCAAGATCATTGCGGCGCTCAAGGAAGGTGCGCCCGGCGCGCAGGCGCGCGGCAAGCAGCTCATCCTCGACATCGCCAAGCGTCCGATTGACACGTCGGTGATCGAGCTGACCGTCACGCAAATCGCGGAGGCGCGCGCAGGTGCCGAGGGCAAAGAGGGCCTGTCGGCTTTCCTGAGCAAATCCGAACCCAGCTGGCGCAAGCAGGCATAAGGCCCCAGTAAATCTGATGTTCATTCAAAAAAGGCCGGACTATGCTCCGGCCTTTTTTCTCAATGAAAACAACAGTAAACCCTGAAAATGCGGGTATTTTCAGGGATTTTTAATATTAACATAATAAAATGTCTTCATATTCAAATCTGCGTTTTTGAACGAGGGAGATTTTGCGATGAGCGATGGTGGCGGGCGGCTTCGGTACCGGCAAAGACAGCGCGCGCGCAATGGCGGCTATCATCATAAGCGCCAGCATCAGCCGCTGCCGCCGCGCAAAGGGGAATCCCTGTGGCTGGTCGGTGGTATCGGCGGTGCGGCGGGGTTGGCGCTTGTGGCGGCCAGTGGCGGGCTTGGAATTCTGCCGGTCGTGGCGGGCGCGATCATCGGTTATATCGCAGGCGTGAAGGCGGGGGATGCGCTCAGCGATACCCTCAACCGCGCGCCTCCACCGTCGCCCGACGCGGCGGCGGGTGACAAGCGCCGCGGTGACGGTTTTTCCGCGCGCGGACAACAGGGCGTGTCGCGTGCGCTGACGGGGGCGGATTGCGGCGCGTCGTTCAATGGAACAGGCGCGCGCCTGTCATCCGCACCGGCTGCGCCTGCGGCGGGGACAACGCCAGCGTCGCGGCGGCATGGCAGATAGCACTTGCGGATTTTTTATTGTTCGGGTGATGGCGCGAAGGGGACGGCGCGCGCTTCGGTGCGTGCCAGCCAGTCGGCAACCTGCGCCCAGCGCGTGCCCTCAAGCTTGACGGGCTTGCCATGCACAAGCATTTCGCCACTAAGCAACTCGCGCAGGGCAAGGCGCGCGGTGAGCTGGCCAAGCGGCGACAGGGTGTCGCCTTGCGCCATGCGCGCCAGCAGGCGGGCGGCTTCGTCGATGTTGTCATCGTTGCCGTCATAGGCGGCCTTGACCGAACCGAAGTCGATGACCATCTGCGCGAGGTCAACGCCCGCGGGCGTGTTGTTTTCCATCAATGTCTGCGCCAGTGCAGCAACATCGTGCGGTGACATGGCGGCAAGATCAAGCGCGGGCGCCATCTGCGCAAGGGCTGCGGTGGCGGGCAGGGTGTAGTGGCTCATGCGGCCTTTGAAAACCAGATCGAAGGCACGCTTGAAACGGTTGGCGCGCAGGAAGGGCGCCATGTCGCCCCAGCGCTGGCCCGCGCGCAGCAGGGCATAGGTATCGGCACAGGCCTCGCGCATGAAATCGCGGCCACTGAAATAGCCGCCTTCGACCACCAGATGGCCGATTTCGTGGTCAAGTACGAACAGCGTTTCCTGATGTTGCGGCAGGCCGAACATGGCGTTGGCGAGCGTCACATGCGGCGCCATGACGATCAGGTTGAAGCCAAGGCGCTTGCTGCAAAACGAATGGTCCGACCCAAACGACAGCTTTTCAAGAAAGGCGGCGTCGTCGGCGCGGCGTTTGGACAGCGCGATATCAAGTTCGGGCGTGGTTCCCGCATAAACGCTCTGGTCGTGCGCACTGTCGACGATCAGCAGGCCGTTATGCAGGCGCGCGTGGTCACGCGTTGCGCGCCGTGCCTCGGCGTTGAACAGGTCGCGCAGGGTTTGCTTGCGGGTATCGGTCATAGGCCGGGCGGCTTGAAGGCGGGGGGATTGGCGCGCTTGGGCACGCGATAGAGGATGTCGTCCTGCGCAAGCGCGAAATCAAGTTCCCTGATGCGCGCGCGGCGTTCGTCCCATTCGGGGTCCTGCAGCTTGGCTTTGTACTGCTCGGCGATGTCGAGGTAGAGGTCGACGCTGACGCGCGCGACATGCGGGTGCGGCGTGGTTTCTGCCACCCTGGCCAGCGCGCGCAGGCCTGCAGCGATGCCGCCGCTGCGGTATGCCTTGCGGCAGGCGGCGAAAGCCTTGTCCATGTCGTGGATCTGCGCGTTGCTGGGCGTGTACTGGATGGCAAAGCGGCGCGCCAGATCGGCGAGGTCTGCGGGCTTGAGGTCGTTGAAGTTGATAAGGTGGTGGCAGGCCACGATTTTCCTGATCGTGGGATAGTAGAAATGCGATTGCATGTCACTGTGCTGAAAGACAAAGCTGCGCGCAAGATCAAGCGCGCCTGTGCCCTTGGCAAAGTGGCCGTCGCTGCCGAAGCGCTTGTAGTGCATCAACTGCGCGTAGGCTTCGGCAACGTGTTCTTCGATATAATTGCCGTGCTTGTCGTTTTCCTCGTTATAGGCGTCTTTGATGACAAGGTGCGCCAGCTCGTGGTCGAGCGTGGTCAGCAGTTCCTGCGCGCGCTTGGGGCTGAGCTTGTTCAGTTCGCGGTTATGCACCTTCTCGTTGAACATGATGAGGGAGAGTTTGGGTTTTGTCTCGCGCACGGCATAGGCGGCGATGGTGTCTTTTTTCTCGCGCGCGGCTTGTGCCACCTCGTGATTGGCGATGTAGTATTCAAACTTGCTGCGGCTGCGAAAACCGCGTGCGGCGGCGTTGAAATCGGCGGAGACGTGATAGTTGCCGCGGCGGACGTTATAGATCACCAACTGGCCGCGCACCGCGGGGAACGCCTTTTCGGCATCGCGCACGAAGGCGTGCAACAGGGCGTTCAGGCTGACGGTGTCGTGACGTTGGGGGTCGCGGTTGTCCATGTCTGGCCGATCATTGTGAAGTGATGGATGATTGTCACGGAAAGCGGGCGGGGGTGTCAAGCCGCAATGCCACCTGTCATGGTGCGACGCAACACGGAATTGCCTTGCAAATCAATCCCTTGATCTTGGTGCCCGCGAAGGTTTTGCATTTGCCGCCTGAATGGCGCAGAGTTGCCGCACCTCACATTTTCCAGCCACGGAGTCGCCCATGCGCATCGACAGTTTCGACGACTATCAGCAGGCGGCGCGCAAAACCGCTTTTTGCCCGCCCGAGCATAAAATCACCTATCCCGCCGTCGGGCTTGCTGGCGAGGCGGGCGAACTGGCCAACAAAGTCAAAAAACTGCTGCGCGGCGATACCAACCGCGAGGAGCTGATGGACGGCATCAAGGCCGAAATGGGCGATATCCTGTGGTATCTCTCGGCGCTGGCCGACGACATCGGCGTGAACCTGTCCGATGTCGCGGGCGACAATATCGCCAAGCTGGCCAGCCGCTACGAGCGCGACACCCTGCGCGGGGCGGGCGATTTCCGCTGATCCCCCTTGCCAGCAGGGCCGAACAGGCCTAGCTTCCCATCCGTATTCCCCACCGCTTCATACCAAGGAGACACCAAATGAAGTTCACCGACATCACCCCTCAGGAATTCATGTGCAACAGCTGCGGTTGCGGCTGCCCGGCCGTGCTTGAAACCGAAACCAGCTACGTCATCATCGGCAAGAAACTGTCGGCTGACGCGCTGAAAGCGGTCGAAGGCCGCGTTGCCGAAGACGAATACGTCATCGAAGTGCAAAAAGGCATGATCGACGGCCTTAAGAAATAAGCGCGCCTGCGCTTGCAAAAAAGCCGCCCTTTCACAGGGCGGCTTTTTTTGTGCCCGAATGTTCAGGCGGCGATACGTCTGGCGATATGCTTTTTGCCGCTTTTGGCGGCGGGGATACCGCTGCTGGCGCAGAGCAGCGACAGCGTGTTGTCAAAGCCAAGCTTTTGCGCGCGCGCCTGTAATTTAAGGATCAGGCTATTGCGCAGGTCTTTGGGTAGCTTGGCGTTGATGTCGCTGGCCAGTACCGGCACAAGCGCGCGGCTGCCCACGCCGAACATGAAGGGATTGGTGGTCGCCAGCAGGATTTTGGCAAGGCGCTGCTGATGCGCGCCATCGGTCATGAAATCGCGCGCGGCGCGCATTTGGGTCACAGCGAAATCGACATCGGGCCCTTTGGGGCAATAGCGCGTGGTGTATTCGTTGGCAGCGGCGATGGTTTCCTGCGGCGTCAGCTTGGTAAAATCCACGCGCGCGCTGTCGGCGATGATGGCGTCGATGACGGGCGAGGTAATGTGTGTCTTGATTTCCTGCGTGATCAGCCCGCGCGCACGCCAGCGCGACAGCGCATCAAGATGGGCGCGCGCATGGCCGAAACGCTGGATAGAGCGCAGGGTGGCAAAGGCCTCGGCACTGTTTTCGGCCTCGGTCGTGGTGCCGTGCGGGGTGATGTTGCGCCCCTTGTTGGTCAGCAGGTGGCCAAGTTCATGGTCGAATTCAAAAAACAGCATCGCCGCGCGGTCATGATGCACAGGGGCAAGCACGGAATGCGGCGTGAAGATAATGGCCTGATGCGGCTGGCCGTGGATGAAGCAGGCAACACTGGTCTTGTTTTCGCGCATATAGGCCAGAAAGCCCTGGATTTGCTTGCGCCAGAAAGCATTGCCCAGCTGGGCGGTGACGGCCTTGGGGTCACCGTAAGCTTTAAGCGCCTGGCCGTCGGGATTTTGCTGGTCGAGGAAAAAGGTCGTGCGCGCGCGCAACTGGGGGAAGTCATCCAGTGCTTCAAAGGCAGCATCGCGGAAGTCGAACCGCGGCTGGTTTGTAATTTTATGTCGCGACATGGCGTATTATGGTTATAAAAAGCATCAAAAGTCAAGGCGGCAGTTGCCGTTTATTTTCCGCGCCTGCGCGGTTATAGTTGTGCCCATGAAAACACAAGCTATTCAAAAAGTTCTGATCGCCAACCGCGGAGAGATCGCCTGCCGCATCATGCGCACCTGCGCGGACCTCGGGGTTGCCACGGTGGCCGTCTATTCCGACGCCGACGCCAACGCCTTGCACGTGGAAATGGCCGATCAGGCCGTGCATATCGGCGGGCCAGCACCACGCGACAGCTACCTGCGCATGGATGTCATCATCGCCGCCGCCAAGCAGGCAGGCGCGGACGCCATCCACCCGGGCTATGGCTTTTTGTCCGAAAACGAAGATTTCGCGCAGGCCTGCGCCGATGCCGGGCTGATCTTTATCGGCCCGCCGCCTGCGGCCATCGCCGCGATGGGCGGTAAGAGCGAGGCCAAGGCGCTGATGCAAAAGGCGGGCGTGCCGCTGGTGCCGGGCTATCACGGTGAAGATCAGGACGCCAAACTGCTGGCCGCAGAGGCAGGTAAAATCGGCTTTCCGGTGCTGATCAAGGCATCGGCGGGCGGGGGCGGCAAGGGTATG
>JAEXMB010000098.1 GCA_023444705.1 Pseudomonadota bacterium
ATTGTTAAATATGCCCAATTTCATGCTACCGAAATTACCTCTCCATATCAGAAAAAGATTCAAGTGGATATTCAACGCGTCATGATCGAAGAACGCGATTTTTATTTAGTGACCTTCTATGTCTACGAACTTAAAGACCGCAACAGTAGAGAGATAAAAGTCAGCACCTGGAGTACCCCTTGGCTGGTCATGGACAGCGTCAAATCCGAAGAAATTATGTATGAACTGATGTCTAACATGTCGGTGGGTGCGAGCTTATTCAACATAGATCTTGGTGAGTATCCCGACTATTTCAGATAATCCGCCCCCCAAATAACAACAACTCTTCACAGCCAAGGATCGCCGTATGAACGCCGCACCGTCCCGCCTGTCCGCCTTCGGCATGATCTGTTTGTTCAGTCTTGCGCTGTTCACCTCGGCGGCGCTGATGTTCAGCGTGCAGCCGATGATCGGCAAGATGTTGCTGCCCATCGTCGGCGGCACGCCCGCAGGCTGGATCGTTGCGATGGCTTTTTTTCAGCTGGCCCTGCTGGCGGGCTATACACTGGCTTATGGCTTTTCGCGCCTGCCCGCACGCGGTCATGCCGTCGCCTATATCCTGACCCTTGCGCTGGGCGGCGCGTTTTTGCCCGTCGCCATCAATGCACAGGATGCCACGCACACGCTTGATGCGGGCGGCACGTTTATGCTGCTGGCGGTGACCATCGGCGCGCCGTTCATTGCACTATCGACGACATCAACCACGTTGCAACGCCTGTTTTCCGCGACCGACCACCCCGCCGCGCACGACCCTTATTTCCTCTATGCCGCCAGCAACCTCGGCAGTTTCGGCGGGTTGTTGCTCTATCCTTTGCTGGTGGAGCCGAACTTCACGCTTGGCCAGCAAAGCGATGGATGGTTCTGCTTTTATGCCGCACTGGTGGCGATGGCCGTTGTCTGCCTGCTCTCGCTGGGCCAGCGCAAGGCCGGCACGCCCACAGCGGACGAAGCGCAAACGATCGTCGCCCCCCTGCCGTTGCGCCGGTGTATCCTGTGGGTGGCTTGCGCCTTCGTACCCGCCAGCCTGCTGATGGGCTACACATCCTTTATCACCAGCGATATTTATTCTGCCCCCATGATCTGGGTGTTGCCGCTATCAGTCTACCTGCTGACCTTCGTGCTGGCATTCCGCAGCCCTGCGCTGTTGCGCGCACGCACGCTGACACGCTGGCACACGGCGGCGGTGGCCGTCAGCATGCTGTTGATCGTGCTTGGCCCCACGATACTGCGCATCACGCTTCAACCTGTCATCGTGCATCTGGTCGCTTTCGGCGTCATTGCGCTGGCGTTTCACCTGCGCCTGTACGAGGACCGCCCGCTTGGCAGTCCGCGGCAACTGGGGGCGTTTTACCTGCTGATCTCGCTTGGCGGCGCGCTGGCGGGCATTTTCAACGCCTTTCTGGCGCCGGTTATCTTCAATACGTCGCTTGAACTGCCGCTGGTTTTATTGCTCAGCCTGTTCTTTAACGCCCACCTGCGCGACCGCCTGCAAATGGCTGACTATGCCGTCCTTGGCTTCCCCCTGATGGCGGCGGCCTTGTATGTGCTGTCGCTGGATATCGAAAAGGTCAGCAGCACTGCTTTACTGGTCATCAGCGCGCTATCATTGCTCGCCTGCATCTGTCATCCGCGCGTGTTGCTGATCGCCGCGACGGCAGTTTTTGCGGTCAACCTTGTTTTTGGCGGCGGCGACATCATCGCGCGCGACCGCAATTTCTACGGCAACATCACCGTTTATGACCGCGACTGGCCAATGGAGGACGGTAGCATCAGTACTATCCGCTTAATCAATCACGGCACGACGGTACATGGCTTGCAGGAAATGGACGGCCCCCATCAGTACGAGCCGATGGCCTATTACTGGTCGCTGCATGAACTGTTCGCGCGCAAGCGTCCGCGCAACGTCATGGTCATGGGGCTGGGCACGGGGTCGATGTATTGCTTCAACAAGCCCGGAATGCAATTCACCTTCATCGACGTTGACCCCGCCATCATCAAGGCCGCGCAGGAGCATTTCACCTATCTGTCAGGTTGCGACCAGGGCAACCCCGCGCGCATCATCCAGGGCGACGGGCGGCTTGAGCTGCAAAAACTCAAAGACGAGAAGTTCGACATCATTACAATCGATGTGTTTTCCTCTGAATACATCCCCGCCCACATCGCCACGCGCGAGGCGCTTGATGTCTACCTCGGTCACCTCGCACCCGGCGGCATCATCCTCTATCACATTTCCAACAACTTCTTTGACCTCGCCCCCGTACTGGCCGCAGAGGCAGAGGATGCGGGCCTGAAATATCGTCTGGTCGAACGTATGAAACTTGGCGAAAGCAAGCTTGAACGCCCCAGCCGCTGGCTGGCGATGACATATGACGACAGTCTTTTCGACACGATGACCGAATTCGAATGGAAAAAGGTCAGCTATCCCGGCGATGTGCGCATGTGGACGGATGACTACACCGACTACCTCGGCGTTTTGCGCAAGGATGTGTTCTCCTTCCGCCGCTGGATGCACACAAAAGTCTACCAAACCGCAAAGCCAACCCCCGCAAAGCAGGAGGAGCCCGCCGCAGGGACCGAATAAGGCGTAATTTTATTACAATTCCACCCCAAGGGTTGGGCTTGCGCGGCGCTGTCCGAACGCATACTATCCAGCTATACGACAATGGGGCAAGCAGCCGTAGCGGCCTATATCGCACGCGCACCAAACGCTATACCCTGCTGTCCAATCGCCGCCAGACCACCGCGCGGCGAAACAACCAAAACGACCACACCTGCCATTTTTCGAACGCACCTCATGCCCGATGCTTCTCGTAACAGAGAACCTCGGCCGGTCGAAAACTGGCCAAACCAAAGAAAAGAAAGAGTCATGAGCATTCAAAAGATACCAATAACCGTCGCCGGCTACGCCAAGCTTGAAACCGAACTGAAGCAACTCAAAACCGTTGACCGCCCGAACGTGATCGAGGCGATTGCCGAGGCGCGCAGCCACGGCGACCTGTCAGAAAACGCCGAATATTCGGCCGCGCGCGAGCGCCAGAGTTTCATCGAAGGCCGCATTCAAGAGCTTGAGGACAAGCTCTCGCGCGCCGACGTCATCGACCCTGCCAAGATGAGCGGCGATACCATCAAATTCGGCGCCACCGTGCGCGTCGTTGATGAAGAGACCGACAAAGAGCAAACCTTCCAGATCGTCGGCGAATACGAAGCCGATATCGACAGTGGCCTGCTGGCGCTGACGGCACCCCTGCCGCGCGCGCTGATCGGCAAAGCCGTCGGCGACAGCGTCGAAGTCGCAGCCCCCAAGGGCCGCAAAGCCTATGAAGTGCTGGCC
>JAEXMB010000104.1 GCA_023444705.1 Pseudomonadota bacterium
GGCCAAGGGCGGCAAGGCCGCGCGCCAGCACGTGAGGGTCGTTGCCCTCGATGCCATGGCTATGGGCCAGTTGTTGCGCTTCAAGTTCGTTGACGATCAGATAGTCGACGTTTTTCAGCACGTCGCGCGGCAGGCTGTGCGCGGGCGAGGCGTTTAAAATCGTGGTGGCGCCGTTCTTACGCGCACGGGCGAGAACGTCAAACGTCGCTTCGGGCGTGACTTCCAGCTGGGTGAGGACGACGTGCTTGTTGTTCAGAACTTCATCCGGCGCCTGATCGGCGGTGACGTCAAGGTTCGCGCCGGGCGCGACCATAACGAAATTGCCGCCCTTGCTGTCGACCGCGATGGTCGCACAGCCCGTCGGGCGCTCGGACACGCCGATACCCGCGGTCCAGACACTCTGGCTTTTAAGATTGTTGATGCAGCGGCGGCCAAAGCTGTCGTCACCGACCTTGCCGACCATTGCGACCTTGCCGCCCGCGCGCGCGGCGGCAACGGCCTGATTGGCACCCTTGCCGCCGGTGCGGCTGAGGTAGTCGGTGGCGCACAGCACGGTCTCCCCCAGTTTGGGGAAGTGGGTGACGGGCATCACCAGATCAACGTTCATGGAGCCGAAAACAACAATCATGACATCAAGACTAAGCCGCTTTGCAGCGCGCGGTCCAGTGCATTCTGGCCTTGGCGGGCTTGCCGCAAAAAACACGCCAATATGGTAATTGAGCGGACCATATTCCGGTAATGGCAATTGCATCGCGCGCACCCGCGGGTGTACAACAGGGCATCATCAAAGGATACGGCCATGCCCAAAACCGCAACGTCCCCCCTCAGCTTCGCCCCCGTCGCCGCACCGGCACAGGCGCCGTCATCGGCCGCCGCCACCGCGCGCAGCTTTTACGACAGCTTTTTCGACCTGCGACTGCAGGAGTTGCACCGCGAAGGCCGCTACCGCGTCTTCGCCAATCTCGAGCGTCAGGTCGGCACCTTCCCCAAGGCCGTGATGCGCATGGCCGACGGCGTTGAAAAAGAAGTCACGCTGTGGTGTTCCAACGACTATCTTGGCATGGGCCACCATCCGGTGGTGATCGACGCCATGTGCGACGCCGCGCAAAAACACGGTGCCGGTGCGGGCGGTACGCGCAATATTTCGGGCACCACGCATCTGCACGTCGCGCTTGAAAACTCCCTCGCCGACCTGCATGGCAAGGAAGCGGCGCTGTTGTTCACCTCGGGCTATATCTCAAACGAGGCGACGCTGTCGACGATTGCAAAGGTCCTGCCCGATTGCGTGATTTTCTCCGACGAGAAAAACCACGCCAGCATGATCGCGGGTATCCGCGCGTCAGGTGCGGAAAAATATATCTTCCGCCACAACGACCTCGAACATCTGGAAGAACTGCTGCAAAGCGTGGCGCGTTGCCGACCGAAAATCATCGCGTTTGAATCTGTCTATTCGATGGACGGCGACATCAGCCCCATCGCGGCGATTGCCGATCTGGCGGAAAAATACGGTGCCTTGACCTATCTTGACGAAGTGCATGCGGTTGGCATGTATGGCCCCCGCGGTGCGGGCGTGGCCGAGCGCGACGGCGTGATGGAGCGTATCGACATCATCGAAGGTACGCTTGGCAAGGCATACGGCGTGATGGGCGGCTATGTCGCCAGCCGCCGCGGCGTCATCGACGTCATCCGCTCCTATGCGTCGGGTTTTATTTTCACCACCGCCCTGCCGCCCGTGCTGCTGGCAGGCGCGCTGGCCAGCATCGAGCATCTCAAGACCTCGCAAGCGGAAAGAACGCGCCATCAGGAACGCGCGCAACGTCTGAAATCAATGTTGCGCGATGCCGGGCTGCCGGTCATGCCCTCGGTCAGTCATATCGTGCCCGTCATGGTGGGCGAGGCGAAACTATGCAAGGCGGCATCGGATATGCTGCTGGCCGACCACAATATCTACGTCCAGCCGATCAACTATCCGACCGTGGCGCGCGGTGCGGAGCGCCTGCGTTTGACCGCAACGCCGCAGCACAGCGACGAAGACCTTGAACATCTGGTGTCGGCGTTGCTGGATGTGTGGTCAAAGCTCGGGCTTGCGCGGCAAAAGCCGGCTGTCGCCTGACGTCTTCATTTCGCGCAGTTTTTTAATCTCGTCGACCGCGCGGTCGTCGCTGGCCTCAATCGTGCCGCCGCACAGCCCGCCCGTATCAAGCGTGCCGGTTTTGAAATCGTAGAGCGACCAGCGTTCATAGGTCGATGCCAGCCGCTTGTAGGCATAGACCAGATAGGTTTTGCCTTCCTCGAACGGATAGCCCGCACAGGTCACGCGCGTCAGGCTGGTGTGCAGCACCTGCTGTTTGGCGCTGGCATCCTTGAACCCTTCCTCGACGTCAAAGGTGACGATCACCGGCGGGTCCTTGCGGCCGGGCTGGATCATGGTTTCGACCGTTTCAATGCTGCGTACCGTGCCAAGGAAAATACGCTCGACCTGCAGGGCGCGCGTTTCAAGATCGGGCGGCAGGCAGGTGCAGGCCACGCGCGGCGGCTTTTCGGCCAGCGCGGCGGCGGGCAGGGACAGCACGCAGGCGGCGGCAAGGGCAAGGCAAAGAAGTAATCGCATCGGCAATGATCCTGTCGTCTGTGACGGCTTGGGTCGCGCACAGCCGCCGTTGGACAGCGGCGCGCAACACCGCTATGATAGCACAGCATGACAGACCTGCCCAGCACGCCGCACATATACAGTCCCGCCGATCTTTCGCCCGACAGCGGCTGCACGCTGGTGATCGGCAATTTCGACGGCGTGCATCGCGGCCATCAGGCCCTGCTGGCGCATGCGCGTGCCGTGCGTCCCGGCCATCGCGTGGTGGTGCTGACGTTCGAGCCGCATCCGCGCGAATATTTTGCGCAAAGCCGCAACCAGCCGGCACCCGCCTTTCGCCTGACGCTGGCGCAGCAGAAGGAAAAACTGCTGCTGGCCTATGGTGCCGACAGGGTGGTGGCGCTGGGTTTTGATGCGGCACTGAGCCAGCTAAGCGCGCAGGATTTTATCAGACAAGTAATCGTGGATGGTCTTGGTGCCGCGCATGTCTGCGTGGGTGATGATTTCGCCTTTGGTGCCGCGCGCGGCGGCAGCGTCGATACCCTGCGCCACGAAGGCACCCTCTATGGTTTTGGCGTCAGTGCGCTGGCGCCTGTCTGCGATCAAAGCGGCGGGGTGCTGTCATCAAGCCGCGCGCGGGGCGCCATCGCGGCGGGTGATTTCGCGGCGGCACAGGCGGTGCTTGGCCATGCGTGGTGCGTCAGCGCGCCGGTGATCAAGGGCGATCAGCGCGGGCGCACGCTTGGCTACCCCACCGCCAATCAGGCATTGTCGCGCCTGCAACTGCCGCCATATGGCATTTATGCGGTGCGCGCGCGCATCGCGGGCGAGGATATCTGGCGCGACGGCGTGGCCAATCTTGGCATCCGTCCGATGTTCGAAGTTGCCGCACCTTTGCTCGAGACGTTTATCTTTGATTTCTCGCGCAAGATTTATGGCAATATACTTGAAGTGCAACCCGTTGATTTTATTCGTGGCGAGGCCAGGTTCGACAGCCTTGATGCGCTGATGGCGCAAATGAAACAGGATTGTCTTGCCGCGCGTGCTGTGCTTGAATCCCGCTCTCTGTAAATAATACGGCGATACCCGATCCGATGACCACATCCGACCTTGCCCCTGTTTCTTCTGCCGCACCCACCAGCCTGCGCCGCTTGCTGACGCCGGTGCTGGCGATCCTGGGGCTGATTGCGGCGGACCAGTTGAGCAAATGGTGGGTGTTCGAGGTGCTGTTGCGCGTCAAGGGCGAGCCGCGCGGCCTGTGCGACTGGCTGCTGACCGCGCGCCACTGGAGCGTCTATGGCGAGCCGTCGGAATTTGCCGAGCGGCTGTTGCTGCCCTTTGCCAATCTTGTCATGGTGTGGAACCGCGGCGTCAGTTTCGGGCTTTTTTCTGGAACCGGGGGGCAAAACCCCTATATTCTTGTCGGCGTGGCGGCGGTGATCACCGTTGTGCTGCTGGCGTGGCTGTTGCGTGCGCGCACACGCCTGATCCGCGCGGCACTGGTGCTGATCATCGCAGGCGCGGTCGCCAATGTTTATGACCGCCTGCGCTTTGGTGCTGTGGCCGACTTTATGGACCTGCATGTCGCGGGATACCACTGGCCGGCCTTCAACATCGCCGACAGCGCGATCGTGATCGGCGCGCTGTTGCTGGTGCTTGATGCGCTGAACCTCGGCGCGCGGGCCGCAAGCACGTCGCCGCAACAAAACGGATAATGCCGAAAAGGACGATGACTCCGATGACCAAGAACATTTCGCTACGCTGTACCGCACTTCTCCTTGCCGCCCTGACGCTGTCGGGCTGCCAGAGCGTGAAGCAGGAACTCGGCGTGGGCCGCAACTCGCCCGATGAATTTACCGTGGTCAAGCGCGCGCCGTTGACGCTGCCGCCCGACTACAGCCTGCGCGTGCCCTCCACGGGCGCGGCGCCGCCTGCCGCCATTGCGTCCAACCAGGCCAAGACCATCGTGCTGGGCACGACCGAAGCCCCCGTCGCGTCGGGCAGTGCCGAAGAACAGTTGCTGGCCAAGATGGGCGCGCAAAATGCCCGTGCGGACATCCGTGACGTCATCAGCGAGGAAAACGGCGTTATCGCCATCGACAACCAGAAAGCCATCGACAAGCTGATGTTCTGGAGCGACAAGGAGCCGGGCGACGAAAGCCTGCCGGTGTCGAAAATCGATTCCAAGAAAGAGGCCGAGCGCCTGAAGAAAGCGCAAGAGTCTGGTGCCCCGATCAACAGCGGCGATGTGCCGGTGATCGAGCCCAAGAAAAGCACGATCGACAAAATCTTCTAATTCTGTTTTCCAAGCCACGCATCCAGCACGGGCAGGATATCGCCATCCTGCGCGCTGGTCATGCGTGTGTTCGGCGCGATCTGGTTCCTGAACCATGTCGACTGGCGCTTGGCGTATTGGCGGGTGTCGACCAGCATGGCTTCAAGTGCCTGTTCGCGCGTGCAGCGTCCGTCGATGAAATCCGCCAGCGGGTGATAACCGCAGGCATGCGTGAGGGGTGCGTCGGGCGCAACCTCGCCGCGCTCTATGCGGTGCTTGAAGGCAGCGACCTCGTCCTCCATCCCTGCCTCCTGCATGTACGCGATGCGCAAGGCGGCGTTGCGGTGCAGGTCTTCGCGCGGCGGATCGATGACGATGGTGAAAAAGCGCAGGTCTTTCGGCGCGCCTGATTTCGGCTGTGCCTGCCAGTATGACAGCGGCTGTCCGGTGGCAAGAAAAACCTCGTAAGAGCGCATCAGGCGTTGCGGGTTGTCGGTGTCGATATGCATGGCCCCCGCAGGGTCGACGCGCCTGATTTCATCGGCAAGAGCGCCAATGCCGTGCATATCAAAAAATGCCTGCGCCTGCGCGCGGAACTGCGCGTCGATGGGCGGGATCGGGCTCAGCCCCTCAAGCAGAGCGTTGAGGTAAAACCCCGTACCGCCCGCAATAACAGGCAGGCGGCTTTGCGCCTGGCTGCGTGCGATCGCATCGATGGCGGCAGCCCGCCAGCGCATGGCGTCATAGCGGTCGTCGGCAGCGGCAAAGGCGTAGAGGTCGTGTGGCGCCTGCGCCAGATCGTCTGCTGACGGCTGCGCTGTCAGAATGCCAAGGTCGCGGTAGATTTGCAGCGAATCCGCATTGATGACGGTGCCGTCAAAGCGCCGCGCAAGCGCAACGGCCAGCGACGATTTGCCGCTGGCCGTAGGTCCGCCGACGATGACGACGGGAAGCGCCATTATTTTTTGAGCTTGAGGGCGACGAAGCGTCGGTCGTCCTTGCGCGCGATAAAGACCAGCAGCGAACCGCGGCCCTTGGCGCTGGCAGCGTCGACGGCGGTCTTCAGCTCCTCGGGGTTGGCGACGGGTTGCTGGTTGGCTTCGATGATCACATCGCCTGCCTGCAGGCCTTTTTCAGCCGCCGCACCCTTGGGCTCGACCGCTTGCACCACGACACCGTTGACGCTCTTGGCGATGCCGTGCTGCAGGCGCAGCGCGTCGGTCAGCCCTGCAACGCTCAGGCCCAGCGCGTCGATTTTCGTACCGGCCGCAGGCGCGGGCTTGCCGTCTTTGGTTTCGGCTTTGACGGGGCCGGACAGGCCCTTTTTCTCGGCCACTTCAAGCTGGCCCAATGCGACGGTGACGTCGCGCGCCGCACCATCGCGCCACAGGGTGACTTTGACGGTTTTGCCGACTTCGGCCTCGGCGACCAGACGCGGCAGTGTGCGGCTGTTGGTGACTTCGTGGCCTTCAAAGGCGGTGATGATGTCGCCTGCCTTCACGCCGGCTGTCGCGGCGGGGCTTGCGTCAACGACGCTTGAAATCAAGGCGCCATGCGCTTTGCCAAGGCCAAGGCTCTCGGCGATGTCGGGGGTGACGTCCTGAATGCGCACGCCCAGCCAGCCGCGGCGCGTCTCGCCGTACTTGACCAGTTGCGCCACCACGCTTTTGGCGATGTTGGAAGGCACGGCAAAGCCGATGCCAACCGACCCGCCCGTGGGCGAGAAGATGGCGGTGTTCACGCCGATGACCTCGCCGCGCATGTTGAACATCGGCCCACCCGAGTTGCCGCGGTTGATCGACGCATCGGTCTGGATGAAATCGTCATACGGCCCCGCGTTGATGTCGCGCTGGCGCGCAGAGACGATGCCCGCCGTGACCGTGCCGCCAAGGCCGAAGGGGTTGCCGATGGCGATGATCCACGAGCCGACGTTGGCATTGTCGCTGTCGCCCCATTGTGCTGCGGCCAGCTTGCCCTGCGGCTTGATCTGCAGGACGGCGATGTCGGTTTTCTCGTCGGTGCCGATCAGCGTGGCGTCGAGCGTGGTGTCGTCATGCAAGACCACCTTGATCTCGTCGGCGTCCTTGATGACGTGGTTGTTGGTGACGATGTAACCCTTGTCGGCGTCGATGACAAAGCCCGAGCCGAGGGATGACACGTTGCGCTCCTGCTCGCCCTGCGGCTGGGCGTTTTGATAGCGCTCGTAGAAATCCTTGAAGAAATCCTCAAACGGCGATCCGGGCGGCAGTTGCGGCATGTCGGGCAGGGCGGGCAGGCCCTCGACGCTGTCGGCCTTCAGGCGCGTGGTGGTCGCAACGTTGACGACGGTCGGCAGCAGGCGCTTGGACAGTGCCTCGAACCCTTCGGGCGCGCCGGGCACGGGCACCACAGGTGCGGCGGCGACGGCGGCGGGTGCCACATCGGCGGGCACGGGGGTCGGGTCTTGTGCCGCGGCGGGTGCGCTGGCGAGGGTGAGCATCAGCAACAAAGAGGGCAGGGTGCGCATCGTCATGGACAAAAGTCTCCTGAGAGTTCGGATATCAGGAGTCTAACATATCACTCCGCCGCGCACGGGCAAGCGGGGGACAGGCATAAATGCGCCCCAAACCGCTGATTTGAAAGTTTTCTTAATTTGTCAAAACAGCGATGACTAGAAAGCCCAGCACGGCAGAGGTGACGCCGAGCATCCTGACCTGTGATTCCGGCAATTGGCTGAGTTGCGCCATCAGGCGCTGCATGCCGCGCGGCGCCAGGCTGTACATCGCGCCTTCGATCAGCAGCATCAGGCCAAGACCGATGAGGATGAGCGAGGGCGTCATGTGCAATACCTTCTGCGCGCGGTCTTAACGGCCGCCCTGCTGGAAGTAGCGCAGGAAGGCGCTGTCGGGGCTGAGGATCAGCGTGGTGCTGCCATCGGCAAGGCTGGCTTTATAGGCTTCAAGCGAGCGGTAGAAGGCATAGAACTCGGGGTCCTTGGCGGCGGCGGATGCATAGGTTTCCACGGCGATCTTGTCACCTTCGCCGCGCAGGATCTGTGCTTTCTTTTCCGCTTCGGCCAGCAAGACGGTGCGCTCGCGGTCGGCCTTGGATTTGATTTCCTGCGCCAGTTCCTGACCTTGCGCGCGGAATTCGGCGGCCTCGCGCTCGCGCTCGGTGCGCATGCGCTGGAAGATCGCCTGGCTGGTCTGCTCGGGCAGGTCGGCGCGGCCAATGCGCACGTCGACGATTTCAATGCCCATGTACTTGACCGCGTCGTTGACCTGCGTGCGCACGGTGCCCATCAGCACGGCGCGTTTTTCCGACAGCAGGTCGGCCAGTGTGGCGTTGCCCAGCACGCTACGGGTGGTCGAGTTGATGATGTTGTTCAGACGCGGGCCCGCCTGCTGTTCGGTGCCGACGGTACGGTGGAATTCCAGCATGTTGATGATGCGGTAGCGCGAGAAAACGTCGACCACGATGCGCTTTTGATCGGCGAGGATGACTTCCTCGGGCTGGGGGTCAAGGTCCAGCACGCGCTTTTCAAACGTGCGCGTGGTCTGGATGAAGGGGATCTTCACCTTCAGCCCCGGCTTGGTATAAAGCGCGACGGGCTCGCCGAACTGCATGACCATGACCTGGTTCATCTCGCGCACGATGAAGACGGATTGAAACAGCAGGACCGCCAGCGCGATGACAATGATGAAGACGACGTTGATCTGGTTTTTCATGAGGGTGTGTCCCTTGGTATCCGGTTAGCGGGCGCTGGTGTGGGGTTGCGGCGGCTGGGGGGCTGCGACTTTTTTGCCGGCAGGCGCCAGCGTGTCGAGCGGCAGATAGGGCAGCACGCCCTTATCCTCGCTGACGATCAGCTTGCGGCTGTTTTGCATCACCTGCTGCATGGTTTCGATGTACATGCGTTTTTGCGTGATGTCGCGCGATCCGCCATAGCCGCTGACGATCGCGGCGAAACGGTCGGCGTCACCCTGCGCGCGGATGATGACGGATTCCTTGTAGGCCTGCGCGTCCTGTTCCAGCTTTTGCGCATCGCCGCGCGCGCGGGGCAGGATGTCGTTGCGGTAGGTCTCGGCCTCGTTGCGCGCACGTTCGCGGTCGGCGCGCGCGCGTTGCACGTCGACGAAGGCGTCGACGACGTCGGCGGGCGGGTCAACCTTGAGCAGCTGGACAGAGTTGATGGTGATGCCCGACTGGTATTCGTCGAGCATTCTTTGCATCAGCTCGCGCGTGCCGGCCTCGACCTCGCCGCGCGCCTCGGTCAGTGCTTTCTGGATCGGCGTGCGGCCGATGATCTCGCGCATCGCGCTTTCGGCCACTTTCTTTACCGTGGTTTCGGGGTCGCGGATCTGAAACAGGTATTTGCCCGCATCGCCGATGCGCCACAGCACGACAAAGTCGATGTCGATGATGTTTTCATCGCCGGTGACCATCAGGCTTTCGCCCGGCACGTCGGTGCCGCCGCGCGGGCCGGTCTGGTCGCGAAAGCCGATTTCAAGGCGGCGGTCAAAGGCGACGTCGACCTTGTTCACTTCCTGAATGGGCCAGGGCAGGGCATAGCCAAGGCCCGAGTCCGTGCGCGTGTCGCTCCATTTGCCAAAGGTGAGGATGACAGCGTTTTCCTGCGGCTCCACGCGGTAAAAACCGCTGGCCAGCCACAGGCCAAGCGCGACCATGAAGATACCGGCAAAGCTGAACAGCGGCGCGCCGCGCGCGGGGCGCATGTTGCCGCCGCCGTTGCCGCCCCCGTTGCCGCCTTGGCCGAAGACAGTGCGAAAACGTTCCTGCGCCTGACGCAGCACGGCATCGAGATCGGGGTCGCCGCTGCCGCGCGGGCCTGCGGGGCCGTTGCCGCCGCTGTTGTTGTCGGGACGGCGCGGGCCTGAACCCCACGGACCGCCATTGGGTCCGGCGTTGGCGAAGATGCGCATGGGGTTAAAGCGGCTAAACACGGCAATGATCCTTTTGTTGTCGTGACGAAACGTCTTGTTATGTTATCCGGTGCGGCTTATATAGAAGGCGTCGTTTCTATTGACAGGGCCGCATGCGGTACTTCACCAAGTTTGCCGCCCAAGATCAAGCATTAGCGCGCGTCATACACGGATAAGACATGTCTTCTGACAACATCATCGTCGAAAAGGCAAAAGCCGCATTGGCGCAGGTGCTTGACCTTGCGCAGGTCAGCGGTCTGGCCTGTCATAACGGGCATGTCAGCTTTGCGATCGAGGTCGATCCGCGCGAAGGTGCCAAGCTTGAACCGCTGCGCCTGAAAGCGCAGGACGTGGTCGAAAAACTTGACAGCGTCAAACAAGTGACCGCTGTGCTGACGGCGGAACGCGCGGCTCCGCCGGCGATGCCGGTGCGCGGCGGTGCGAAAAGCGGTGCGAATTTCTCGCACAAGATTTCATCAAATCCCGTCGCGCCCAAGGTGCGCCATATCGTCGCCGTTGCTTCGGGCAAGGGCGGGGTCGGAAAATCGACGGTGTCCAACAACCTTGCCGCCGCCTTTGTCAAACTTGGCAAGACGGTCGGGCTGCTTGATGCTGATATTTACGGCGCGTCGCAGCCGCGCATGCTGGGCCTGCATGAAAAACCGCAGACGGATGATGCGGGCATGATCGTGCCGCCCGTCGTGCATGGCATGAAGGTGATGTCGATGGGCTTTTTCGTCGACCCCGAGGCGCCCATCGTCTGGCGCGGGCCGATGGTGCATTCCGCCATTCAGCAGTTGTTGCGCGATGTTGCATGGGGCGAGCTTGACGTGCTGGTCATCGACCTGCCGCCCGGCACGGGTGACGCGCAGCTCAGCCTTGCGCAATATGTGCCCGTCAGCGGTGCCGTGATCGTATCGACCCCGCAGGATGTCGCGCTGAGCGAGGCGAAGAAAGCTGTCGCCATGTTCGGCAAGACCAACGTGCCCGTGCTGGGTATGGTCGAGAATATGAGCTATCACACCTGCACCAATTGCGGCCACCGCGAGCATATCTTTGACCACGGTCGTGCGCGCGCGGCGGCGGAGCAGATGAACCTGCCTTTCCTTGGCGAAATCCCGCTGTTGCGCGACGTGCGCGAGGGCGCGGATGCCGGAAAGCCCCTTGACCACAGCGCCGCCGATGCGTTCATGAATATCGCAGCCCGGGTCTGGACGGCGCTTTAAGCGCGCGACTGACGTCTGTGCAGGGCAATGAAAGCCACGCCACCCAGTGTCATCACCGTCAGCGGCGTGGCAAGTTCATAGATCAGCCCCCACAGCGTCACCTGCCCGTCGACGTAGAGCGTATACCCATACATCTGCACGGTTTTGAGCGCTGAAGCCTGCTGCGCCTTGATACCCGCCCAGGTCAGCGCCGCGCTGGCCGACATCAGCGTGAAAGCCAGCGGGCTTTTGAGAACGCGCAAGCCGCCAATGACGACAAAGGCGCAGAGCGGCGTGTAAAACACCGCGCTGATAACGCTATTTTGCAGACCGCCGGAAATGCCGCCCGGCCCGCCCAGCGCCAGATGTAGCGCCGCACCCGTCATGCAGGTCACCAGAAGTGCGGCAAAGCACAGAACGATGTCGCGCAAGACGCCCATGCGTTGGTCAGGGGCGCGGGGGCTTGGGTTTGTGCAGGGTGATCGGCGGTGCGTCGGTCAGCAGCAGGCGCCCGCCCTCGCGCTGCAGGAACAGCGGCAGCTCGCCCGCACCTGCGACGATATTGAACATATCCTGCGCGCGCTGTACCAGCCGCGGCGGCAGATCGTCGCCGGCGCTGAGCGTTTGCATCAGCGATGCCGCGTGGTGCAGGTCTTCGTAAGCGGGGGGTTCGTCTTCGTCCTCGTGCAACTCGCCCGCGACTTCGATGTCGGAAATCAGGCCTGCAAACATCAGCGTGCGCGCCGCCAGCGGTGCGGCCGCCAGGGCGTCGTGGTCGTCAAGGTTCAGCGCCTCGTCGAGCATCAGCGCCAGTTCCTGCGCCTCGGCCGTCAGCATGTCGTAATATTCGCGGCGGCTGTTTTCGTCTTCCTCGCCAAACAGCAGCAGGCTTGACAGCATGGCGTCAAGCTCGCCCGCGCTGACGCTGTCGGACATTTCATCCGCGATCACCTTGGCGCTGACCAGCACGCCGTAGTCGAGCGTGATGCCCTGCTCCAGCAGGCTGTCGAGCAGCGGCAGTTCAGGCAGCCACTCAACCGCGCATTCGATCAGGAACCTTTCGGCTTCTTCCACGGCGTCGAGTTCGCTGACGAGGCGCGGATCGTATCCCGCCATTTCGGGATCGTAGATGTCGTTGTCATCCTCGTCTTCATCGTCGTATTTGCCGTCATCGATGACGAAGCGGCCAAGGTCGACGTCTTCATCCTCGCCCATCGGCAGGCCGGGTTCGCGCGCGCCCTTGGGGGCCTTGTCGATGATGCGGAACGTGCGGGGTTTTTTGCTGTCGTCGGTCATGGTCTGGCCTCTTTTCTGCGCTCAAGCACGGTGATGGTATAGCCGGCGTCCTCGCCGTCTTGCTGCGGTTGTTCCATGCGGCTGGTTTCGATGAACTGGCTGCGGTCGAAATCGGGGAAGAACGTGGTGCCTTCGGGGCGAAGATGCACTTCGGTCAGATAGAGCGTGTCGATCAGCGGCATGGCGAGCTTGTAAATCTCTGCCCCGCCGGTGATGAAGATGGTGTCAACGCCGCGGCCCGTGGCGATGCGGCGGGCGGTGGCGATGGCGTCTTCAAGGCTGGTGCAGGCGATGACGTCGGGTGCGCGCCAGCTGGCGTCGCGGGTGACGATGATGTTGGTGCGCTTGGGCAGGGGTTTGCTGCCCAGTGCTTCAAACGACTTGCGCCCCATGATGACGGGCTTGCCCAGCGTCATGCGGCGGAAATAGGCGAATTCCGACGGAATGTGCCACGGCATGGCATTGTTGTTGCCGATGACGCCGTTATCGGCGACGGCGACGATGCTGGCGAGCTTGATCTTGTTCGTCGGAACAGCCATCAGACGGCGACTTCGCCCTTGATGGCGGGATGATACTGGTAATCGGTGATCTTGATATCGTCAAAGGTGAAGTCGAACAGGTTCTTGACCTCGGGGTTGAGCTGGAGCTTGGGCAGCGCATAGGGTTTGCGCGACAGTTGCAGTTCGACCTGCTCGAGGTGGTTGGTATAGATGTGCAGGTCGCCAAAGCTATGCACGAAATCACCCACGCCAAGGCCGCAGACCTGCGCGATCATATGCGTCAGCAGCGCGTAGGACGCGATGTTGAACGGCACGCCGAGGAAAACGTCGGCACTGCGCTGGTAGAGCTGGCAGCTCAGCTTGCCCTGCGCGACGTAGAACTGGAACAGGCAGTGGCACGGTGCCAGCGCCATCGCGGGCAGGTCGGCGGGATTCCAGGCACTGACAATCAGGCGGCGGCTGTCGGGATTGGTCTTGATGTCTTCGATCAGCGCCGTGATCTGGTCGATGTCGGGACCGCCGCGGTGGTTGGGCCAGCTGCGCCATTGATGGCCGTAGACAGGGCCGAGGTTGCCGTGGCTGTCCGCCCATTCATCCCAGATCGAGACGTTGTGTTCTTTCAGATAGCCGATATTGGTGTCGCCTTTGAGGAACCACAGCAGCTCATGAATGATCGATTTGGTATGCACGCGCTTGGTGGTGACAAGGGGGAAACCTTCGCTGAGGTCATAGCGGTTCTGATAGCCAAAGCAGGCGATGGTATCAATGCCGGTGCGATTGCTTTTGCGCACGCCGTTCTTAAGCACATGGCGCATCAGATCGTGATACTGCTGCATGATGGTCGGTCCTTCCCCCGCTGATGGTGTCTTTGGCGCAGTGTAACCGAAGGTGCGGGGTTTGGTTAGTATTTATTCAAGTCTTTGAATTTAAATGGTAAATTTATCTTCCTTTTATTTGACATAATAATTAAGAATCTGTTAAACTAGGCTGTCTTTTCAATCCTTTCGCAAAGGGCCATGCATGGGCATCCTGACCGCCGAATTCGCCAAAGCCGCCGCCAAGGCCCGCCCCGCGCAGTGGCACCGCCCGCAACTGGCGACATTGCAGGCTTCACGCCAAACTGCGCGCCGCGAAGATGAAAAACGCCTGTTGCGCCAGATTATGCGCCAGGCCAAGGGGTCGCCCGTCGCGCAGGCCGCACTGGCATGGGCCAAGGCGCACAAGATCAAATTCATCATCGACTACAACACCACCGCAGGCGGTTATTACACCCGCCAGAGCGGCGTGGTGGCGATTTCGCGCCCTGCCGCCGAAGGCTGGCGCGGCAGGTATTACGCGGTTGAGGTGCTGGTGCATGAACTGCGCCATGCCTGGCAGGACCATCAGCGCCTGCTGCCGCATGTTCATGATTACCACAGTGCAGACCTTGCGCGCATCACCATCCAGCAGGCGTTGTACGAAGCCGATGCCTATGCGCACGGCAAACTGGCGGCGGCGCAATGCGAAGGCGAGGTCGGTAGCCCTCGCAATTACCTGCGCTATCACTTCCGCAACTGGTATGCGGGCAGCATGGCCGATATCTACGTCAGCCATCAGCGCGAATATCAGGGCGCAAGCCTGCGCATCGGCAGGTGCAAGTTCCCCAATTACCAGACCGAATTCAAAGCGGGCTATCACCTGACCGAAGCGCGCGCCGGCCTTGACCCGTGGCGCCGCGAGGACATTGAAAAGCTCGGCAAGAGCTTTGCCGATTTCAACTATCTGTCGAACTGGAAAGAAGACCGGTTCTGGAAGCGTATTCTTTCTCCCTCGCATGCCGTGCGCCAGTTTGCCGATGCGGGCCGCGCGGGCCAGGTCGCGGAGGCCGTGCGCAAGCAACAACTGACACGGCACGTTTTGCTGCGCGAGACCCGCAGGCTACGGCAGGGCGGTGCCTCTGCCAGAAAGCTGCCAGGCTGACCATGACCATGATCAACCTCCAGCATCTGCGCGATCACGACGGCCTCATGTGGCGCCGCCCGCAGGTGCGCGCGTGGTTGAACACATTGTCCGATGAGCGCCTTGCCGCTGATCAGGCCGCCATCGACGGTGTGCTGGCGCGTGCGCGGAAATCGCCGCTGGCCATGCGCGCGCTGGAATGGGCCAAGGTCCATGACATCGGCATTATTCTTGACCGTCAGGCACAGGGGGCGGGGGCCTATTACCTGCCCGGTGCGGGCGTTGCCGCAATCCTGCCCGCCTATCTTGGCCACAAGAGCTATTTTGATGTGGTCTCGCTGGTGCATGAAATCCGCCATGCGTGGCAGGATATGCAGGGCCTGCTGCCGTCATGGAAGCAGGACCGCTTTATGGCGCAGGGCAGTGTGGTGTCGTCGATTTTGCAAAGCGCGGTACTGGAAGCCGACGCCCATACCCATGACCGCGCGGTCATGCGCGAATGTCTGGGCGGGGCCACGACGGTCGACGACCTGCGCGCCGATTTCGCCAACTGGTATCAGGCCAAGGGCGCTTTTTATACGGGCCTTGAGCGCGACAAGCATGCAGCCGTGCTGCAGATCGGCACCGCCGCCTATCCCGATTTCAATATCGAAGTCGCCCCGCAGGAAACCGTTCTGCGCCGCATCGGCGTGCAGGCCGAACGGGGCGAGGATATGGTGCGTCTGGGCAAAAGTTTCATCGGTAAAAATTATCTGGCCGGCTGGTTCGACGATGCCGTGGCGCGCCGCCTGCATGCGCCTGACAGCGTTGTGCGCGCTTTCAATGCCGCAGCGCCGCGCGACGGCGTGATCGAAGCTGTCATGAAAAAGCAAATCGCCAACAGGCTGGCCGCGCCCGCGACATTGCGCGCGCGCTTGCCGGGGTAGGGAAATGATGTCGTTTTTCATGCATACATTTAACCGTATCGCGTCGCTGTCGCCGTTGCAGCTGGCGCAGAAACTGGCGCAGGATGTGCGCGACGAGGCGCTGATCGAAGAACTTTGCACCGCGGCACAGGCCTCGCCGACCGCGATGCGCGCGCTGCACTGGGCGGTGCTGAACGATATTAAAATGACGGTCGGCGGCACGCAGCACGGCGTGCTGGGCTGCTATAACTACCTGTCGCGCCGCATCACCATGAGCGAAGGTTTGCGCAACCGCATCGGCGCTGATGAAGTCGGCACGCTGGTGCATGAAATCCGCCATGCCTGGCAGGATTCGCGCGGCTTGCTGCCGCACCTCAGCACCGCGCACTATCGCCTCAGCCGCCTTGACTATGCGCAGGCGCAAAACGCACTGTGCGAAGCCGATGCCGCCGCCTTTGGCAAGATCGCCACTGCCGAACTTGAAATGGGCGCGCGCAAGGTCAGGTCTTTTGAGGCCAGCGGCGCGCGGCTTGACGCGATGCAGGGCTTTTTCTTTGAATGGTTTCATGAATCTTCCGGTGCCTATGGCCGCAACATGCGCGAGGCCCATCACAGCGGCATCTCATCAAGTGTTGCCGACGATGGCGTACCGGCGGTCACGGGCATCAACCCTTATGACCGCGCACAGCTGGTCAATCTGGGCCGCGATTTCTTTGGCAACCGCAACTATATCGCCGGTATCGAACACGATGTCTTTGTGCGCCGCCTGCTCAATCCCCAGAACATCCTGCGCGATTTTAACGCGGATGCCGCGCAGGTGAAGGGTGGCGACATCGTCAAGGCGCAGATGCGCAACCGCCACGCACTCAAGACGCAGATGCGCGGGGGGCAGTAATGGCGCTGTCGCGGCTTAAAAAGGCATTCAACGCCTGCGCGCCGCACGCACTGCGCCGCCGTCTGATCCTGGCTCCCTTGCGTACGCAGGCGTCGGGTGCGCCTGCCATGCGTGCGGCCTTTGACTGGCTTGAGCGCGAGGATATCCGTATCGTCTTTGATAAAAATCTGCCCGCGCGCAAGGTAATGGCGCGTTACAACCGCAACGCCGGCAAACGCTGGATCGCGTTGTCGCCGAAATTCAAACAGGCCGACGTGCATGAGCGCGCCGACACGCTGGTGCATGAAATCCGCCACGCCTGGCAGGACAGGCACGACCTGATGCTGCCCTACAGCCTGAAGTTCAATATGCGCCACGGCATGCGTGCGGCCTTTATCTGGCTCTGCGCCGAGGAAGCCGACGCCCACGCGCACGGCATGATGGCCGCCGCCGAAGCTTTTGGCGCGAAGGTACCCTCGCCGCTTGGCTATCAGGCGGCCTATATCGACTGGTTCACAGCCCATCTTGGCACTTATCTTGATACGTTCATCGCGGAGTGGGATGGCTTGCTGGCGGACATCGAAACCCGCACGCAGGGCGACGCCGTGAAGATGCGCGCCTATCTGGATGATTGCCGCGAAGCGGAGCAAAAGCCTGTCGGGCAGGCGGTGTTGCGCGCATTGGGGCGCACGCTGACGGGTGATAACTATCAACATGATAACGATTTCAGCCGCTGGGTGCAGGATGTGCTGATCCCAAGGGCGCTGGCGGGACCCGTCGCGGCAAAAGGCGTTGCGCTGGCGCAGCTTGATGCCCGCATGGCCGCTTTTGACGCGCTGGCCGCCGCCAACCAGAACGCAACGCCGCGCAGGGTCGCATCTGCGCAAAGGAAGCGCGCATGACAAAACACCTTCGCCAGAGCTTTGAGCGCGCACGCGCGGGCACGCGGGGCCGCTGGATGCGCGACAACCTGCCCGCATGGCGCGCCGCACGCAGCGAAGAGCGCGCCATCTGGGACGACGAACGCCTGCTGGCCCTGCGCGCCGCCATGCGCGAGAGCAAGACGGCATCCGCCGCGCTTGACTGGGCCGATCGTCACGGTATCGAGCTGATCGTCGATCACAGCGTGCGCGCGGGCGGGTATTACTGGCCGGGTACGGGCGTGGTTGCGGTATCAGCGCGCCAGCTGGGCAGCGACAGTTTTCTGGCCACGGCGGTCAATACACTCACGCACGAGATCCGCCATGCGTGGCAGGATTATCACGGCCTGATCTACTGCCCTACCAATGACGAAGGCGCCACCAGCCCATTGGGCCGCGACCTTGCGATCGAAGGGCTGTTCGAGGCCGACGCCACCGTCAACGGCAGGCTGGCCGAGGCGGAGTACAAATATAACCGCACGCAACAGCGCGTTGACATGCTGCGCGGGTTGCAAAAAGAACAGCCCGAGCGCGGGCGTGGCGAACTGCTGAAAATTTTTGAAAAATCCGCGCGCGCGGAACAGCGCGAGTCAAACGCCAGCGAAAGCGCGCTGTGGAAGACATTCAGCGCATGGTATGCGGCGTGGGGTGGCGCCTATGGCCGCCCCCGCCGCAGCGAATATGCCCATGCGCTGGGGCTGGCGCCCGCCGCCAACGATCACGGCTTTGAATACCGCCGCCCTGACGGGTGCGCGCTGATGGCGCCGCCGGATTTCAGCAGGCGCGAGGTGCTTGACCAGCTTGGCCGCAGCTTTGCCGGCGTGAATTATCTGCACAGCACGCAGGCGCGCGACACGGTGGCGCGGCTTTTGCTCTCCCCGGGTGCGGCCGAGCGTTACTTTCCGCGCACGGTCAAAGCCGCCGCGCGGGGCCGGCCCGATGCCCTGACGCGCAAGATTCGCGCCGCCCAGTTGCGCGCGCGTCTGGCCCAGCCCTGCAAACGCCTGCCTTTGCCCAAATAATCCTGATTTACAGGCCGGTTTGCCTTTTGGGACAAAACACCCTATACTTATAAATGTCAGAGCAATCTGACTATGACGATAAACGCGCTGTGAAATAGGCGATATGGACCCGGGGGCGGTACCCGGCGGCTCCACCATTGACTTCCCCTTGCGGGGAAATGCGGGGCCGAAACAGGATCGACATGCGTAGTAAAGATGGTTGCTTTCGTCCGGTATGGTATCCGTCGTTATCGGGCCAAACACTACAAATGCTAACGACAACGCGCCGGCAACGGCGAAAGTTGCTCTCGCTGCCTAACAGCGGCCTGAGTAGCTAGCATATCAATCCCTTAACGGGTAACCGATAAGGTGGGGCGCGGGGACAGGCCTAGCAACAGAACTGTCCCCATTTTTTTATGTCATCGCAAAAATACCCACAGCGTCTTTACAGGCCGATGCGCGCGCTTTAGAGTAATAAAGATTAACAACGGACAGGCCGATGACACGTAATCAAGAAGAAGCATTCCGCTACGATAAAATGGTTGAACGCGCCCTGCGCGGCGTCGTGCGCCAGGCACTGGACGAAGTCGTCAAGGACGGCCTGGTCGACGACCACCATTTCTACATCACCTTCCTGACCGAACATGCCGGCGTGACCCTGCCGCCTTACCTGCGCGAACGCTATCCCGGCGAAATGACCATCGTGCTGCAGCACCAGTTCTACGATCTTGAGGTGAACGAGGAGCAATTCTCGGTCATGCTGTCGTTCAACAACGTGCCCGAGCGCCTGACCATTCCGCTGGCGGCGATCACCATCTTTGCCGATCCTTCCGTCAACTTCGCGCTGCAGTTCCAGCCGCTGACGGAGGAAGGCGACGACGAAATCCACTTCGAAGCCGAAGAACTCGACGTCGACAGCGAGGACAAGCAGAAGAAAAAAGGCGAGGTGATCTCCCTCGACAGCTTCCGCAAGAAAGACAAGAAGGATAAAGACAAGTAAGGCGGGCGGCGCTTGCCGCAAAACACGCGCAAGCTTGTTCACGAGTTATCTTCCATGCATCCCGCCATTCACGTCGAAAACCTGCGCAAGGACTATAAATCCGTCACTGCGGTTGACGGTATTTCGTTTGCGGTGCCGCAAGGCTCCATCACGGCCCTTCTGGGCGGCAACGGCGCGGGCAAGACCACCACGATTTCCATGTTGCTTGGCATGCTCACGCCGACGTCGGGGCGCATTGACGTGCTGGGGTATGACATGGTGAAGAACCGCTTTGACGCGGCACCCTTCATGAATTTTTCCAGCCCTTACGTCGACCTGCCGCGCCGGCTCAGCGTGCGCCAGAACCTGCGCGTCTATGCGCGGCTCTATCATGTCAAAAACCCCGAGGCGCGCATCGGCGAGCTTTCGCGCGATCTGCAGCTCGGCGATTTCATCGACCGCCCCTATGGCCGCCTGTCGGCGGGGCAGCAGACGCGTGTGTCGCTGGCCAAATCGCTCATCAACCGCCCGCGTCTGCTGTTGCTGGACGAACCCACCGCCTCGCTCGACCCTGACACGGCGGACCGCCTGCGCGCCTATATCCGCACCTACTGCCGCGATACGGGGGCGACCATTCTTTTGGCCAGCCACAACATGCGCGAGGTTGAAACCCTGTGCGATCAGGTGCTGATGATGAAAAAGGGCCGCATCGTCGACCGTGGCACACCGGCCGAACTGACGCAAAAATACGGGCGCAAGGACATGGAAGAAGTCTTCCTGCATCTGGCGCGCCGCGATGAAAATGCGCTCGAACCCGAACAGGCGATGGAGATGGTGCCATGAGCGCAGACGACGGACATCTGCCCGCAACCTCGCTGCCCGCACGCTGGAGCCGCATTTCGGCGTTGTTGCTGCGTCACTACTATATTTTGCGCTCAAGCCCCGCGCGCGTCATCGACATCATGTTCTGGCCCGCGGTGCAGATGGTGCTGTGGGGTTTCATCAGCCGCTTTTTTGCCCAGCGCGTGGGGGCGGACATGTCCACGCTCGACTATGCGCTTGGCACGCTGCTGGGGGCGGTGTTGCTGTGGGACCTGTTGTTCCGCACGCAGATCGCGGTGTTCATCGCCTATCTTGAAGAAATCTGGGCGCGCAACCTTGGCCATATGTTCATCAGCCCGCTACGCCCGTTTGAGTGGTGGACGTCGATGGTGCTGTTCAGCTTTTTCCGCGTCGGGGTAGGGCTTGCGCCTGCGGTACTGCTGGCCATTCCGTTCTATGGCTTTTCGATCTTTGACCTTGGTCTGCCGCTGGTCGCCTTTTTCATCAACCTGATGATGATGGGCTGGTGGCTTGGCTTTTTCATTATCGCGCTTTTGGTGCGCGCAGGGCCGGGGGCCGAGGGTTTGGCCTGGGCGATCACCTTCCTGCTGGCACCCTTTTGCGCCGTCTATTATCCGGTCGACACGCTGCCCGCATGGCTGCAACCTATCGCGCTCAGCCTGCCCGCGACGCATGTGTTTGAGGGCCTGCGCGCGCTGGTTGACACAAAGACCTTTGAAATCAGTCATATGCTGATCGCGCTGGGGCTGAATTTATTTTACCTAATGTTGGCGCTGGGCGCGCTGACCCTTGCGTTGCGTGCGGCGCGGCGGGCGGGGTCACTCTTGCAGAGCGGGGAATAACGGCCTAGACTGTTTGCCGTATTCAAGAAAGCAAAGACTTTCCGCCCTTCCATAATAAAAAAGGATGCGCCACGATGAATTTCGACCAATCCGGCCTGCCGCCGATCCAGCTGGTTCAAGACGCTTTTACGCACAGCTTCAACTACGTCAAGTCGGCCTACGACGAAACTTTCAGCGCGTTCGAACAGCAGATCAGCCGCGTGCATAAATCCAACCTCAAGATGCTCGAAGACGCCAAAAAGCGCTCCAAGATCACCGAGGACGAGTACAAGCGCGAGCTGGCCGACCTTGAGGAAATGTTCAAGCAGCAGATGAAGTTCGGCCCGACCTTCGTGCAGAACCAGCTGACCATGAACTTCACCTTCAACCACCTGTTGCCCGCGCGCGAGCTGTTCAAGAACAGCAAGAACGCAGCCCCCGAAGTGATCGCGGCACTGCTGCTGATGGAATGCGTGCGCTCGCCCAACGATTTCAAGGAAATCGAAAAGACTTATGGCCCCGTCGTCGGTGGTCTGGTGGCCGACCTGATCCACATCGAAAAATACAGCAGCAAGCGCGAAGCGCTGTTCGCACAATCGTCTGACAACATCAAGACCGCGTTTTCCGCACAGATGATCGCAAGCCTGCTGGGTGCCGCCCAACAGGCGCAGACGTCGATGAAGCGCGGCATGATCCCCTCCTTCCCCGAAGGCGAGGAGCAAAACCTGCTGGCCGACATCAAACGCGTCTGGGGTGTTGACCGCGCGCTTGACGACCGCACGCTGGTCGTCTTCAACAAAACGGCCGAGATGCTGTCGTCGCAACTGCGCCTGAAGCGCGACGAAGACGGCGGCGTTATTCTGGCGCCCTATACGCCGCCCAAGCCGCCCACACCGCCCAGCAACGGCGGCAAGAACCTGCCCTCCGTGCGCAAGCCGCCCGGCAACGGTTCGATCGGCGGCGACGTGTTCTAAGGAACGCGCGTCTTAAAATCTGTGTATAAAAAAACCGGCCATGCGTTGATGCGCATGGCCGGTTTCTTTTTTCATGCCTGCGCTCTTTTGTGCTTTACACCGCGAATCGTTTTTGACATGGTGTGCGCCACATCGACCGCGCCATGAAGTTTTTTCATGCATGGCCGCGGCGCCGGTGGAAAATATCATCACTGCTCAAAACCAAGTGGGACGCTGCGCCGCACCGTGGGACGTGCGCGCGACGTTGATGATGTGTGTTTCAGGGGACGTTTTTGAAGATGAGCCAACAACAGGCCAGCCGCCTTTATTTCCGCAGCGCATGGCAACAGACGCTGGATGACAACAAGATCGACATGGGCCTGATGGCGCGCCCGACGCAGGACCGGCTTGACCATGATCTGGTCTGCGCCGTCGTCGATCATCACCATCGCGGCGTTGCCGACATGGTCGCGCTTGGTGCCAACGTCAACCGCATGCTGCTCTCCCCTGTTGCCGGCACGCCGCTGCATCTTGCGGTGGCGCAGGGCACGCTCAAGACGCTGGTGACGCTGTTGCAGGCAGGGGCCGATCCGTTTATTGCCGATGCCAACGGTGACATGCCGCGCGACATCGCCATGCGCCGTCATGCGCAGGGCCACAGCGGGGCGGGGCGCATGCGCACCGTGCTGAAACTGTGGGAACAACGCCACCAGCAGCAACGTGCTGCCAATGCGCGCGCGGCGTAACCTGAAAATCCGCTTTGCGCTTTTTTCTTATTGAACGCGCGTCAGTGCGGCAAGGCTTTTGGCCTGGCCAAGCGCCAGTGCGCAATTGACGGCGCTGTCATCGCCCGCAAGGCCGCCCAGCAGTGCTTCGGCATGCAGGACATGCGCGGCGTTGCCGGTATGAATGCGCTCAAGCAACGCGGTGACGCTACGCAACGCCTCGCCGCAGGCCAGCACGGGCACGCGCGCCAGACGTGCCGCGATCATCGCGCCAAGTGCTGCGGCCAGATCGGCGCGCGGACTGGCCAGCAGATCGTCAAGATTGGCAAAGACCGGTGCAGCGGTATTGTTCAGGCTGGCCATCGCCAGTGCGTCAAGGCCGGGTTGCACCGCCATCATGCCATAGGTCAGCGCGTGCAGTTGTGCTGCGCGGTCGCTGCCCGTACCGTCGGGCAGTTCGTAAACCTGCAGGTCGCTGTTGATATCCTCGCTCAGCGCGCAAAGCGCGTCCTTGCCGTCTTGCAGGGTTGCGATGCGCGCGCTGCTGCCATTGCCCGCGAACAGGGCGATGCGCGGATGGCGCAGTGCCGCGCGCTTGCCGCGCACCGTCGCCAGCCATTCCTGCACGCCTGCGGCGGTGCTGGCCGTGCAGGCGGCCAGCGTTACGGTGGAGGCAAGGTCGCCCGCCAGCAGTTGTGCGATATCGGCGATGCTGCCTTCGATGTCCTGTGCGGGGTCTTGTGCTGGGTGCGACGCGGATGTCGGTGTGGTGGTCATGGCTGGCGGCTCCGGATATGTGGAAAGGAACGCGGGTTCACTTGAATTGCTCTCCTGACCGCTACATATAAGGAATGCGCAGGCCAAAGACCACGTCTTTTGCCGGCGGGGCGCAAAGTGCGGGGCAGTGCGATTTTACGCAATAGGCGCCAGAGCGGTTTTGTATTCACATAACGTTGATTTTGTTAACTTTTTATCGAGTTTTTAACCTTTCTGTGGGAACGTGGTAGCGGGGAAATCCGGCTCTGCGTGGCCGTGAAAAGTTCAAGGATACGGGGAAGATACGCCGATGAGCGACGACAAGACCAAATCGAAATTCGAACTCGAGCCGATGGACATGGGTGGCGGTGACCTCAACCGTCCGGCCCCCAAGCCTGCAACGCCGCCACCTGCACCGGCCGCGCCGACGCAAGCACCGATGGACATGTCGCCTTCGGGTTTGTCGCTTGATATGTCGCCGCCGCCGTCTGCCTTTGCCGCACCGCCGCCAGTGGCAGCGCCGCCCGAAGACGCGCCAGCAGCGTCGCCGGCATCTGCCGCGCCCGCCGGTGGCGGCCTGTCGCTTGACATGTCGCCCCCGCCCGAAGCCGTCGCGCCGCCATCGCGCGAACCGTCGACCAAAACCGATACCGTCGCAACGGCGGGCAAGCCACCGCGCCGTATCGGCGAGGTGCTGGTCGAACAGGGCGTCATCACCAAGGACCAGCTGTCGGTCGCGCTGCATGAAAAACAGCGCAGCAACCGCATGCTCGGCGAAATCCTCGTCGATCTTGGCTTTATTTCGCAAGACGTGCTGACCAGCTTCCTGTCGACATCGACGGGCCTGCAACAGTTCGACCCCCGAAATACCATGCTCGATCCCGAAGCGCTTGAGATGATCCCCAAGAAAGAAGCGCAGAAATACCAGATCCTGCCGGTCGCGCTTGACCGTGAAAAAAGCATCGCCATCATCGCGATGGTCGACCCCTACGACGTCGTCGCGCTTGACCGTCTCAAGCAGCTTTTGCCCAAGGGTTATACCGTACAGCCGCAACTGGCAGCACCTTCGGTCATCGCCGACGTCACGCACAAGGCCTATGGCGTGTCGACCTCGATCGAGGGGATTTTGCGCGAACTGGTCGGCGACAAGAGTGCAGCCAAAAAGAACATGGAGACGCTGTCGGAAGACGAAGCCTACAGCCACCCTCTGGTCCGTCTGGTCAACGCGCTGGTTTTCGAAGCCGTGAAAATGGGCGCGTCGGATTTGCACTTCGAACCCGAAGAAAGCTTTGTGCGCCTGCGCTATCGCCTTGACGGCGACCTGATTACCGTCCACACCCTGCACCGCGAATACTGGAGCGGTATGTGCCAGCGCCTGAAAATTCTTTCAGGCATGAACATCGCCGACAAGCTTGGCGCGCAGGATGGCCGTTTCAGCCTCAACGTCGGCGGCCGCGAGGCCGACTTCCGTGTGTCGTCACTGCCGACCGTGCATGGCGAAAACATCGTCCTTCGTGTTCTTGATAAAAGTGCGTCGATCGTACCGCTGGAACAGCTTGGCTTCAGCCCGCACAACCGCAATCTTGTGACCAAGTGCCTCAGCCGTCCGGAGGGCATCATCATCGTCACAGGCCCGACCGGTTCGGGTAAGACCACCACGCTTTACTCCATGCTGTCGGAGGTCAACACGCCCGACGTGAACATCCAGACGCTGGAAGACCCCGTGGAATACTCCCTTGGCATGATCCGCCAGACCAACGTGCGCGAAGGCGTGGGCCTGACCTTTGGCGAGGGTGTCAAAGCCTTGCTGCGTCAGGATCCCGACATCATCTTCATCGGTGAGGTGCGTGACCAGGTAACGGCGGAGCAGGCCCTCAAGGCCGCGATGACGGGCCACCAGGTCTTTACCTCGCTGCACACCAACGACAGCTTTGGCGCGCTGCCGCGCCTGATCGACATGGGCCTGCAGCCCGGCATGCTGGCGGGCGCGATCATCGCCTGCTTTGCCCAGCGTCTGGTCAGAAAGCTCTGCCAGAAATGCAAAAAGCCCGTGCAGGCAGATGACGAGCAATGCCGCATCCTCGGCGTGGCGCCTGAAAACCGCCCCACGATCTACGAGCCGGGCGGCTGCCCGGCGTGCAACAATAGCGGCTACAAGGGCCGCGTTGCCTGCCTTGAAATCCTTTATATGGACGAGGAGCTTGACGATTTGATCGCCACGGGTGCGGGTAAATCGGCGCTGAAAGCCGCTGCACGCCGCAAAGGTTTCCAGAGTATGGTCGATGACGGCATTCTGAAAATCCTCGACGGGACGACAAGCTATGACGCTGTCACCAAGGTGCTGAACTTTACCGACCGCACCATGCACCAGGCGTAAGTCTAGCGACTAAACATAAGAGTGGATTGTTGCCGCAGGGCCGCGCGGGACGCGGCGGCGCTTGCGCACGGCGGCGCATATGTCCTTTGTATCGCTCGATTATTCGTGTACGATAATAAGGAGGGGACTGTGTTGCGGTGCGCATATGGGGTGCGCAGGCGACGCAAAAAATGTTTTGTACCTGTCCGCCGCGCGGGCCACTTGTGCCTGCGTGCGCCTGCCGGACAGCAAAAAGCAGTCATGATTTTTAAGGGGTTGGAGCTGTCTCATGCCAAAGTTCAGCTATAAAGCGATTAACGCCAAGGGCCGTCCTGTGCGCGGCATCATCGCCGCCGCCAACGAGGCGGATTTGTTCAACCGCCTGCAGGCAGGTGGCATGGCGCTGGTCGATGCCAAGGAAATCACCGAGAAATCCAACAAGTTGCAGGCCCTGACGATGAGCCGCGTGAAAACGCGCGATCTCATCCAGCTTTTTGTCCACCTTGAACAGCTGCAAAAAGCGGGTGTCCCGCTGCTCGACGCGTTGTCGGATGTACGCGACACGGCTGAATCCGCGCGCCTGCGCGACGTCATGAGCGACGTTTATAACGAAGTTTCCGAAGGTGCCTCGCTGTCCAAGGCGATGAGCAGCCACCCGGGTGTCTTTGAATCCATCATCGTCTCGCTGATTAATGCCGGCGAGGAGACAGGTAACCTCAGCAGCTCGTTCGAGCAGCTGATCTCCCACCTGAAATGGACCGACAATATGAACTCCAAGGTCAAAAAGGCGACGCGTTATCCGAAAATCCTCGTCGCGGTTGTCGTACTTGTCGTCTACGTCATGATGAACTACGTCGTTCCCGAGGTAACAGGCTTCCTTAAGGAAATGGGGCAGGAACTGCCGGGCATCACCCTTGCGCTGATGGCGACGTCGGATTTTGTCACCAACTATTTCCTCTATATCGTGTTGGCGGCAATCGTTGCTTACATCCTGCTGCGTATCGGACGCACGCTGTCTGATAATTTCAAATACCAGACGGATTATATCGCCTTGCGCATGCCGGGCATGGGCATGGTGATCCGCAAGATCAACCTTTCGCGTTTTTGCTCGACTTTTGCGGTCTTGTTCACCAGTGGTCTTGAGATCCTCAAGTGTCTTGAAGCGGCGCAGCGTACGTCGACCAACGTGGTGATCCGCGATGCACTTGAAACCGTGCGCGAGCAGGTGCAGGAAGGTAGTCCGCTTTCAACCGCGATGAACGTCTCGGGCGAGTTTCCTTCCCTTGTCGTGCGCATGGTGCGTATCGGCGAGGAGTCCGGTAACCTCAGCCACGTTCTGCGCCAGGTTTCCGAGTTTTACGATCGCGACGTCAACGATGCGGTCGATGCGATGATCCAGATGATCGAACCCGCGCTGACCGTCATTCTTGGCGGTATGATGCTGTGGATTGCGGCGGCGGTCTTTGGTCCCATCTACAACAGCTTTGGTTCAATGGGTTAAGCGGCGCTTATGGTTCAGCTCGGCAACAATAAACGCGTACTCTTGCTTGGTGGCGATGGCGTCGTGATCTACGGCCCGTCGGGTTCGGGCGTGGAGCGCGAAGCGTCGCTGGCCTGGGATATGCCGAATTTCGACGAGTTGCTGGTCGAAGCGCTTGGCAAGCAGAACGCCAACAAGCAGGTGATCGTTCTCTTTGACGGTGCGGATCAGACGTATCGCAAGGAAGAAAACATCCCCAAGCTGTCGGCGGTGGACCGCCCGCGCTTCGTCAAGCGCAAGCTGGAGCTGGCCTTTCCGAACTATCCCATCCGCGCGTCGATTGAAATCAAGCCGCCCAAGATCAAGGGGCGCAAGTCTTCCGCGCCGGCATCCTATTTGTTCGTGGCCTTGCCGGAAACCGATCAGGTTGACCGTGTCGGGCGCGCCATCCTTGAATCGGGCGTGCCTGTCGGTGGCTTTGGCCTTCTGCCTGCTGAATCCGTCGGTCTTGCACCGGCGCTGGCGGAAAAAATCTTTGCCGGCGAGCCGGGTGGCATCGGCCGCTGGACGGTGTTGATCGGCCAGCATGAAACCGGCGGCCTGCGTCAGGTCGTCGTCAAGGACGGCAACCTTGCGCTGACGCGTTTGACACCGACGGCCGAAGGTGGCGTGTCAGGCGCCGCGTGGGCCGAGGAAGTGACACGCGAATTCCGCGCGACCATGACCTATATCTCGCGCTTTGGCTTCAACCCCGACGAGGGTATCGACGTCATCATCATCAGCGACGATATCTCGCGCCAGTTCTTTGATGCGCAGGCGATGGGCGTTAAACGCTTGCGCGGCATTTCTGTGTCTGACGCCCTCAGGCTGATGGGTTCGAAATCCTTCGGTCTTGAAAAAACCAATTTCGCCGACGGCCTGCATGCGGCCTGGGTGTCCAAGAAGCGCGCCTTGCGCCTGCCGATCCGCGTGCCGTCCTTGCACCAGATCATGGCGCCGCGCCTTGCCGCGCAGGGTGCAGCCATCGTGCTGGTCTTCTCGGCGCTGGCGCTGGTTTACATGGCGTTCAGCTCGATCCAGCAAAACTATGTTCTTAACCAGGAGATCGAGCAGCGCCAAAGCCAGCGCGGCATGCTCGAGCGCGAACTGGCGCAGGAATCCAAGGTCTTTGACACGTTGCCCATCAAGGCTAATTTGTTGAAAGGAACCCTGAACGTTAAAAACTTTATTACGCTGAACACTGTCCCTGTGGCTGGTGTGTTTCAGCGTCTGAAGTCGGTTCTCGGTAATGCCATTGTGGTTAATTCCATCGACTACAAACATGAGCCGGCCTCCACATTGCAACTTGAAGGGGTGGCTGGTGTCCCGGGTGCTTTTGTTCCGCCGCCGCCGCCCGGCACGGTCGTCCCCAGCGAACGCGGACTGATCAAGCTTTCGTTTACTTTCTCTTTGCCTGGTTCTATGCCGCTTGAACAAAAAGTGAATACGGCTGAAGCCTTGCAGAAGAAGCTGCAGGAGGCTTTCCCGGGTTATGCCGTGAAAATTGATACGCAATTTGGTCGTGTCAACCGCGAGGGCCGCTTCGAGGGTAATCTCACCGGCGCGCAACAAACAGGTGGCGGCAAGGAAGAGGCGAAGATTTCTCTGGAGGGGCCGCCGCTATGATCAAGCTCCTTGGCTTTAAGCGTACTCTTATTCTTGGCGTCATGCTTGGCCTCAATGCTCTGCTTGGCGCTATCTACATGTTATGGGCCAGCCCGCAGACGGAAATGCTCAATAACCAGCTGATGGGTTTGCGTTCGGAAATTTCCAACCTGCAAACCGGCATCCAGACGACGAAGTCAGACATGCAGATGCTGGAAGAAAACCTGCCCACCTATGACAGTCTTATCAAACGCGGCTTTATGCAGGAGCAGGACCGTTTTGTGATGAGCCGTGCGCTTGAGGATATCAAGGTCAAATCACACGTGCAGGGTTTCTCGTTCTCGGTCGGTGATATTCGTGAAATCACCAATGCGGATGCACAGATGGCGAATAAGCGTCTGTTGCACAGCCGTGTCAAGGTCGGAAACATCTCAAGCCCGCTTGATATCAATGTTTATGACATGATTCGCTTGATCGAAACGGAATATCCCGCTCTTGCGCGCATCAACAGTTTTACGATCAAAAGAGAAGGCGCGCTCACGCCGGAGAGAATCGCGACAATGGCGACTGGGCCTGTTTCTCTTGTCTCGTCTGAATTGGTTTTTGACTGGTTTTCGCTGTCCGATATTCCCCAAAACACAAACACGCCTGGCGTGCCGGGGGGGATGTAATGCGGGGTTTTGTTGAAGTCGCCTTTGCTGTCGTCTTATCCGCTATGTTTGTGCAGGCGGTACCTGCGTTTGCGCAAGAAGCGCCAAGTGCAGGCGGTGCGCCAGCTGAATCTTCATCGGAGGCTGTGCCTGTCATTGCAAATTATGCGCCGCGCGACTACATCCCCCTTTCTGCGATTACTGCAGATGGTGAAGTACAGGTCAGCGACGAAGTCGTTTTTCAGTCCATGCTGTTCACGGCAGAGGAAATCAATACGGTTATCTCCGCCCTCAACCGCAAGGGGCGCACGACGTCTTCCAATGTGGGCACCGGTTTTGTCGGTGGCCCGCTGGCGGGAACGGATGCGCAGGCTGCTGAGGATGGGGAGTCCGCAGAAGCGCGGCCCTATTATCCACCCATTCCGACCAAGCGCATCATCAGTGTCTCGGGCCTGCTCTACCGCAGCCCGGGCGACTGGATCGTCTGGCTGAATGGCCACAAACTTGTGCCCGGTGCGCGCCTGCCCGAGCTGGTCGATATCAAGGTCGAGCGCGACCGTGTTCACCTGAAATGGTTTGACATCGGCATGGCCAAGATCCTGTCGATCACCCTGCGCCCGCGCCAGACTTACGACATCACCAGCGGCGTCATGCTGACCACCACCGGCGGGGATATGCAGTGATGGCCGCGGCAAACATGTCCATCCCAGCACTCAAGGTCGACAGCGTCACCGCCGATTACGGTCAGGGACCGGTGATCGAGAACGTGTCGTTCGAGGTGAAGCAGGGCGAAACCTTCGGCCTGATCGGCCTGAACGGCGTGGGCAAGACGACGCTGATCAAAATCATGCTTGGCCTGATGGAAGCCAGCGCCGGCAACGTCGAGGTCTTTGGCCAGCGTGTGCTTGACCCTGCCGCCAAACGCCAGCTTGCCTACCTGCCGGAAAAATTCGAACCGCCCGTATTTCTCAGCGGCATGGAATTCGTGCGTTTTTCGCTGTCGCTTTATGAGCGCGATTTCGACGAACAGGCGGTCTATGCCGCGGCCGACCGCGTGTCGCTGTCGCGCGCGGCATTGAAACGCCGCGTGAATACCTATTCCAAAGGCATGCGCCAGAAGACCGGCCTGATGGGCACCTGGCTGACGCGCTGCCCGCTGCTGATCCTTGACGAGCCGATGAGCGGCCTTGATCCGCGTGCGCGCGTTCAGGTGAAGGACGAGCTGCTTGCCTGCCGCGAACGCGGCATGACGGTTTTTCTCAGTTCGCACATTCTGGCGGACATGGATGAAATGTGCGACCGCATCGCGGTCATTCACGACGGGGGCATGCCGTTCATCGGCACGCCGGCGGCCCTGCGCGCGCAAAGCGGGCAGGACACGCTGGAGCGCGCCTTCCTGTCAATCATCGCTGATTCAAAAAGGGTATACGAGTCATGAAGATTTTTGGTCGCGGCAAGAACACCGAAGCCACAGCCTCTGACGACGATCTCGAGATCGCGGTCGAAGATGACGATGCCGGTTTTGACGAAGCGGCCGATGCAGGCCTGACCGCGCCGCAACGCGGCCTTGGTGCGCCGCGCGGCGGCAATAAAAAGGTTATCGCCCTGCTGTTCGTGCTGTTGCTGGCTGGCGGCGGCTTTGCGGGCATGATGATGATGGGCGGTGGCGATGCACCCGCACCCATTGCGGTATCGCCCGTCGCGCGCGTTGGCGCCGATCCGGCGATGCAGGCAGGCATGCCTGCCGATCCTAATGCGCCGTTTGATCCCAACGCGCCGGTCCCTGCCGCCCTGCCGCCTGCGGGTACTGATCCGGCACTGGTTCAGGCCGCAACCGATACCGGCATGCCGCCAATGCCCGATATGCCCCCGATGCCCGTCCCTGTAGCGGACGGCGCCGCACCTGCCGCAGTCGACCCTGCGATGGCACCGGTTGATCCCTTGGCCGCAGTCGCACCGCCCGCGCCGCTTGACCCCAATGCACCGGTTGATCCCAATGCGCCTGCCGGATCCGCCGATATGGCAGCGGCCGATCCGCTGGCGGCTGTCAGCGCGCCTGCCGACCCCAACGCGCCGCTTGATCCCAATGCGCCCGCTGCACCCGCAACGCCCGCCACCGATATGGCGGCGGCTGATCCGCTGGCACCGGTCAGCGGACCTGTTGATGCGCTTGATGCCGACAACGGCGCGCCCGCCGATGCATTGCTTGAAACGCCGGTGATGCCGGGTGCTGTGACGTCACCGCTGTCCCCCGTGGAAACGGCGACGGCTGTTGACAGTGCAACGCCGCCTGCAACCACAACGACGACCACGACCACAACCACAACCGCCGTGGAAACCACCGCGCCCAAGCCTGCTGCTGCCAGCGCCAGCGCTGCCGAGCAAGCCCTGGTCGATAATGCCGACATGATTGCGGCAGAGGCAGAAGCGCAACCCGCAGGCCGCACGCCGTCGGAAATCGCCCAGCTTTGGGCTTCGCTGCCGGTCGAGGACGCGATGATCCGCCCGATGCCCAAGCAATACCTGACCGTCAAAAAAGAAAAAGCGGCAGAGAGCATCGACAGCCGTCTGGCCACCGCGCGCCGTGCGCTCAACGATGGCCGTACCGCGGCGGCGCTGCAGTTCTTCAACGACCTGCGCAACGACTATCCCAACGACACCCGCGTGCTGATGGGCCGCGCGGTGACCTTGCAGCGCCTTGGCCAGAATGCCGACGCGCTGGAAGGTTACGAGGACGTGCTGGTCAACGACCCCAAAAATCTTGATGCGCTGACCAACATGCTGGGCCTGATCAAGCAGCAAAATCCCCAGCTGGCGCTGGAAAAACTGCAGGACTTGCGCAACCTCTATCCCTATAACGCCGACATCACGACGCAACTGGCCGTCGCCTATGGCCAGACCGGCAACCTCAATGAGGCGCTGCGCTATATCACGCTGGCCGAAGCACTCAAGCCCGAAAGCAGCTATGTGCTATACAACAAGGCCGTGCTGTATGACCGTCTGGGCCGCCGTGCCGAGGCGGCGGACATGTACCGCCAGCTGATCCGCCGTTATGCCGACGGGTCGCTTGACCAGAACCTGCCGATTGAAAGCCTCAAGAAGCGTCTGGCCGTCATCCGCTAAACCCGATGGAGGGCATATTGCCCAACAGCGAGATTTTCACCGACGCGCAGTTTTATCTGGCCGTGCTGCTGGGCCTGTGCCTTGGCAGTCTGGCCACGGCGATGGCTTATCGCCTGCCGCGCGGCATTTCGATGATCACGCAGGACCGCTCGCATTGCCCGCATTGCAACCGCACGTTGACTTTTTTCGACCTTTTTCCTGTCTTTTCGTGGCTGTTCCTGCGCGGCCGATGCCGTAGCTGCGGTTTGCCCTATGGGCGGCGTTATCTTGGTATCGAGGTGGCGACGCTGGCACTTTGCCTGGCGTTTTATTTTATCCTGCCCGCCGGTGCGCCGTTGGTGGCCTATCACTTTGCCGCCGCCGTGCTGGTGGCGCATGTCGCGATTGATTTTGAATGGCAACTGCTGCTCGACAAGCTCAACCTTGCGCTGGCGGCGCTGGCGCTGGTGGCGGTCGCGCTGATCTGCCATGTGTTGCCGCTTGACAAAGGTATTGCCGATTGGGCGCTCGCCACGCATTTGCTGATGCTGTCGCTGGCGGGGGCGGTGGTCTATGCGGGCCTGTCGGCGGGGCTGCGGTTTGTGGTCGGGCGCATGCTGGGGCGCGAGCCGATGGGGCTTGGCGACGTCAAGTTTTTTGCCGCGGCAGGGATGTGGCTTGGCCCTGATATCACCATTCTTGCCAATTTCATGATGGCGTCGGGGCTTGCGGGTATTGCGCTTGGGCTGTTCTGGCGCTGGCGCTATGGTGCTGCGGCCTTTCCGTTCGGGCCTGCGCTGATTGCGGCTTTTGCCGGCTTTTTACTGGCGCAACAGGGACATCTGGCGGCGGCGGTTGCGCTGTATGGAAATAGCTTTTAACCCTTTGTTGAGGGGCGGGCTTTAGAATTAAAGGAAGCGATCAGGGGGTCGCGCCGGACACGGGATCAGGGGAGAGTGCGGTCATGGACATTACCGAGCTGTTGAAATTCACGCTGGACAACAAGGGGTCGGACTTGCACCTCAGCGGCACCAACCCGCCCATCGTGCGCATCAACGGGCAGCTGCACCGCCTGAAAACCGACGACCTGACCAGTGACAGCATCCGCGGCATGCTCTATTCGGTCATGACCGAAGACCAGCGTGCGGCGTACGAGCGCGATCTTGAAATCGACTTTGCCATTTCATTCGGCGAGAACGCGCGTTTTCGTGTCAACGCCTTTACCAACCGCGTGGGCACCGCCGCCGTCTTTCGTGTGATCCCGACCAAGATCCCGACGATGGAGCAGCTCAATCTGCCAAGCGTCATCCGCCGTCTGGCCGATCTTAAAAAGGGTCTGGTGCTAGTGACGGGTCCGACCGGTTCGGGTAAGTCGACAACGCTGGCGTCGATGATCAACCACATCAACGAAAACCACGCCAAGCACATTTTGACCGTCGAAGATCCGGTGGAATTCTATCACCCTTCCAAACGCTCGCTCGTCAACCACCGCGAGGTCGGTAACGACACGCGCTCCTTCGCGCGCGCGCTGAAATCCGCCCTGCGTGAAGACCCCGACGTCATTCTGGTCGGCGAGATGCGCGACCATGAAACCATCTCGCTCGCCCTGACGGCGGCGGAAACCGGACACCTTGTATTTGGCACCCTGCACTCAAACTCTGCCGCCAAGACCATCGACCGTATCATCGACGTCTTTCCGGCGTCGGAAAAAGAAATGGTACGTTCCATGCTGTCGGGCTCGCTGCAAGGTGTTGTCACACAGCAGCTGTTGCGCACGCTTGAAGGCGGCCGTACCGCCGCGCACGAGATCATGATCGGCACGCCTGCGGTGCGCAACCTGATCCGCGAAAACCAGCTGGCGCAGGTCTACTCGATGATCCAGACCGGTTCGCGCTACGGCATGCAGACCATGCAGGATTCCGTCAGCGACCTGCTCGGCGCGGAAAAGATCAGCGCCGAAGTCGCGCGCGAGGCAACCAAGGAAACGGCCGAGGAAGACGATCCCGCGCCTGCCGCCACCGCCGCCAAAGCGCCTGCAGGCAGTGCCGCGCCAGCATCCGCAGGTGCCGGGGCTGCCGCCGCACCGCAAAAGAAAGGCCTGTTCGGCGCCAAGCCTGCACCGGCTGAGCCGAAAACAACCGGTAGCGACGACGGGGGCTATACGTTTTGAGCAGCGCCGTCGTCTATAGCTTCCTGCATGAGATGATCAACCGTCATGCGACCGACCTTTACCTGACGGTCGGTGTGCCGCCGACGCTGCGCATCGAAAACGAGCTGTTCACGCTCAGCGAGCTGCCGCTCACCGAAGAAGACATGCAGGTCATGCTCAACGACGTGCTGACCAGCCGCCAGCGGCGCGAGTTTGATGCCAACATGGAACTTAACCTTGCGCTCGACATGGGCGGCGAGGGACGTTTTCGCGTCAACGTCATGCGCCAGCGCCAGCAAAGCGGCATGGTTATCCGCCACATCACCAGCCGCATTCCATCGTTTGAACAGCTGCGCCTGCCCAAGGTGATGGAAGAACTGTCGCTTGAAAAACGCGGCCTGATCCTTGTGTGCGGTGTCACGGCGTCGGGCAAGTCCACGTCGCTGGCCTCGATGGTCGACTACCGCAACCAGAATGTCGGTGGCCATATCATCACCATCGAAGACCCGATCGAATTC
>JAEXMB010000026.1 GCA_023444705.1 Pseudomonadota bacterium
TCGAGCGCGGCATGCGCATCGCCCAGATGGTCATCGCGCCTTATACGCAACCCGCGTGGAGCGTTGTCGACACGCTGGATGAAACCGCGCGCGGCGAAGGCGGCTTTGGCTCGACCGGAGTGAAAAAGAGTGCCTAAGAAAGACGTGCAGCGCTGCCACTGGGTCGGCAAAGGCAAGGATTTCTACGATCTCTATCACGACACCGAATGGGGCGTTCCCGTCCACGACGACAAGACGCACTTCGAGTTCCTGATTTTGGAAGGTGCGCAAGCGGGCCTGAGCTGGGAAACCATCCTCAAAAAGCGCGAGGCCTACCGCAAGGCATATCACAACTTCGATGCCAAAAAGGTCAGCAAGATGACCGACGCACAGCTTGAAAAGCTGCTGGCTACCGACAGCGGCATCGTGCGCAACCGCCTCAAGGTCTTTGCCGCGCGCAAAAACGCGCTCGCCTTTCTGGCCATCCAGAAAGAATTCGGCAGCTTTGACGCCTATGTCTGGCGCTTCGTCGGCGGCAAGCCGATCGTCAATCACTGGGACAAGCCCAAGCAGATCCCCGTGACGACACCCGAAAGTGATGCCCTGTCCAAAGATCTGAAGAAACGGGGGATGACGTTCGTCGGGTCGACGATTATCTATGCCCATATGCAGGCCACCGGGCTGGTCAACGACCACCTTACTACCTGTTTCCGTCACAAGCCTTGCAGCAGGATGAAATAACATGCGCGTGTTCGACCATATCTGGCAGACCATCGGCAATACCCCGCTAGTGCGCATCCCCAAGCTGTCCGCTGAATACGGCGCAGTGGCCGACATCCTGCTCAAGCTTGAATTCTTCAACCCGCTGAGCAGCGTCAAGGACCGCCTTGCGATCTCGCTGATCGAAGCGGCCGAGCAAGAGGGCAAGATCACACCCGATACCGTGATTATCGAGCCGACCTCGGGCAATACCGGCATCGGCCTTGCCTTCATCTGCGCCGCCAAAGGGTACAAGCTTATCCTCACCATGCCTGAAAGCATGTCGTATGAACGCCGCAAAATGTTGCGCCTGTTTGGCGCCGAAATCGTCCTCACGCCTGCCGACAAGGGCATGAACGGCGCCATCGCCCGTGCGAAAGAGCTGATCGCCACAACACCCAACAGCTTCATGCCCCAGCAATTCGACAACCCCGCCAACCCCGCCATCCACCGCAAGACAACGGCGGAGGAAATCTGGAATGACACCGACGGCACCGCCGATATGCTGATCGCGGGATCAGGCACGGGCGGTACGCTGACTGGCGTGAGCGAAGTCCTCAAACAGCGCAAGCCATCGTTCAAGACCGTGGCGATCGAGCCGAGCGAAAGCCCCGTGCTGTCCGGAGGCGAACCCGGCAGCCACAAAATCCAGGGTATCGGCCCCGGTTTTGTTCCCTCCATCCTGCGCACCGACCTGATCGACGAAGTTTTCAAGGTCAGCAGCGAGGATGCTATCGCCATGTGCCGCAAGGTCGCGCGCGTCGAAGGCATACCCGTCGGCATATCGTCGGGTGCCGCTATCCATGCTGCGCTGAGCATCGGCGCGCGAAGCGAAAACAAGGGCAAGGTCATCGTGACCATCGTGCCGAGCATGGCCGAGCGCTACCTCTCCCTCCCCGCCTTCAAAGACCTCGAATAGGCCTGTTATTTCATAGGGTTATTTTGGGTTGCGCCGCCCGCGCAAACCCCGTAAAAATAACCTCATGCAAACGCCATCGACCGCCCCGCGCACTGACGCAGCCGCAGACGCTGCCCGCACCGATACGCCCGATAGCGCGGCGGCGGACAACAGCCCCATTGATACCGCCAACATGACGCCGATGATGGCGCAATATACCGAAGTCAAACGGCAGTACCCCGATTGCCTGCTGTTCTACCGCATGGGCGATTTCTACGAATTGTTTTTCGACGACGCTATCAAAGCCTCGGCGGCGCTTGACATCACCCTGACCAAGCGCGGATCCAAGGGCGAAGACGTGCCGATGTGCGGCGTGCCGTGGCACAGCCACGAAGCCTACCTCGCCCGGCTGATCCGCATGGGCTACAAGGTCGCCCTGTGCGAACAGGTCGAAACGCCCGAGGAAGCCAAGCAGCGCGGCGGCTACAAGGCGCTTGTGAAACGCGATGTCATCCGCGTCGTCACGCAGGGCACGCTAACCGAAGACACCCTGCTTGAAAAGAACAGCAACAATTACCTCTCCGCACTGGTGGAAATCGGCGGCAGTTTCGGTTTTGCCTGGCTTGATCTGTCGACCGGTGATTTCACCTTGCAGCCCGTGCCGCTCAAGGACCTTGGCGCCACGCTGGCGCGCGTGGAACCGGGTGAAATCCTCGTCAGCGAGCGTCTGACGCAGAACGAAAAACTGTTCGAAGTCATGGCGGACTGGAAAACGGTGCTGACCGTGCAACCCCACAGCCGCTTTGACAGCGAAAACGCGCGCAAGCGACTTGAAGGTTTGTTCGGCGTCGCCACGCTCGACAGCTTTGGCGGCTTCAGCCGTGCGGAGATCACCGCCGCAGGTGCGCTGATCGATTATGTCGAGCTGACGCAAAAGGGCAAGTTCCCGCGCCTGTCGCCGCCGCGCCAGCTTGCGCTTGGCACGGTCATGGAAATCGACGCCGCCACGCGCCGCAACCTTGAACTCACCCATACCATGACGGGCGAGCGCAATGGCAGCCTGCTCAGCACCATTGACGAAACCGTCACCGGTGCCGGCGCGCGCTTGCTGGCACGCCAGATTGCCATGCCGCTGACCGACCCCGCCGCGATCAACGCGCGCCTTGACAGTGTTGATTTCTTCGTCAAATCCGGTGCGTTGCGCGACGACAGCCGCGCCATTCTGCGCCTCTGCGCCGATATCGAGCGCAGCCTTGCACGCCTGAGCCTTGCGCGCGGCGGCCCGCGCGATCTGGCTGCCATCCGCGACACGCTGACGCAGGCAATGGCGCTCAGCCGCCTGTTGGCCAGCGCACAGGGCCTGCCCGCGCTGATCGGCCAGTGCCTTGATACCTTCCGCCAATGGGGCACGCACCAGCCGCTGATCGACCAGCTCGAGCGCGCGCTGGCGCAGGACCTGCCGATGCTGACGCGCGACGGCGGTTTTATCGCGCATGGCTTTTCGCCCAAGCTTGACGAGCTTAAGATGCTGCGCGACAACAGCCGCCAGCACATGGCGCAGTTGCAGGCCGCCTATATCAAGGAAAGCGGCGTTAATACGCTCAAGATCAAACACAACAACGTTATCGGCTATTTCATCGAGGCGTCGACCACGCAGGCTGACAAATTGTTGTCAAACCCCCTGTTCATCCACCGCCAGACGCTGGCCAGTGCCGCGCGCTTTACCACGGTGGAGCTGACCGAGCTTGAGCGCAAGATCAGCGAAGCCGCCGACAAGGCGCTGGCGCTGGAACTCGAACTGTTCGAGATGCTCTCCGGCGAGGTACTCAGTGTGGGCAACCAGATCGCCGATACCGCCGATGCACTTGCGCGCATTGATGTCGCCGCCGCACTGGCGGAACTGGCCGCACGCAACAGCTATACCCGCCCCGTGGTTGACAACAGCCTGACCTTTGCCATTTCCGGCGGACGCCATCCGGTGGTCGAGGCCGCGCTCAAGCGCGCCAATACCCCATTCATCGCCAACGATTGCGAACTGGCCGAGGCATCGCGCCTGTGGCTTTTGACCGGCCCCAACATGGCGGGTAAATCAACCTTTTTGCGCCAGAACGCGCTGATCGCCCTGCTGGCGCAGATGGGGTCCTTCGTGCCCGCCAAGTCCGCCCATATCGGCGTGGTCGATCGCCTGTTCAGCCGCGTGGGTGCCGCGGACGATCTTGCGCGCGGGCGTTCGACCTTCATGGTCGAAATGGTCGAAACCGCGACGATTTTGCATCAGGCCACAGAGCGCTCCCTTGTCATCCTTGACGAGATCGGGCGCGGTACCGCGACCTTTGACGGTCTCTCCATCGCCTGGGCGACGCTGGAATACCTGCACGATGTGGCGGCCTGCCGCGGGCTGTTCGCCACCCACTATCACGAGCTGACCGCGCTCAGCGCTACGCTCAACCGCCTGTCGTGCCACAGCATGAAAGTGCGCGAGTGGAAGGACAGCGTGGTCTTTTTGCACGAAGTCGGCGCAGGCACGGCTGACAGATCATACGGCATCCACGTCGCCAAGATCGCGGGCCTGCCGCCTGCCGTCATCGCGCGCGCCGAAGCCGTACTGGCCAATCTTGAGAAAGGCAAAGGCAGCGGCGCCAAACCCGCCGATATCGCCCGCGACCTGCCACTGTTCAGCGCGACAGTCGCGCAGGTGCAGGCCGCCCCCGCAGCACCACACCCTGCCGTCGAGGCGCTTGAAGGCGTCAATCCGGACGCACTCAGCCCGCGCGAGGCGCTCGATATCCTCTACGCGCTCAAAGAAAAACTGAAATAACTGGAATTAGCCTGCTTTGGGGGGCTTGAGGCCGTTGTTCTGCTGCGGTGCCTGTGGCTGGTTGTTGTTGGCCACATTTGCGCCGACATAAGGCGCAAGCTCTTTTTCAAGCGCGGTATAATATAATTTCAGCGTGCGGATATCGCTATCCGTCACATGCTTCCAGCGCTCCTTACCCGCCGCGCGGTCGCGCTCGATCTGCTCAAGCTCCTTGCGCGCCTTGGGGATGGTGTTCCACTTCACTTGCGTATCGGTCGTCAGCGAACGCTTGGCGATATAGGTCATCATGCCACGCGTTTCTTCCGCCGTCAGGGCAAAGGGGCCGTTGTCAAACACCAGACGTCCGGCATATTTGCCAAAGCGCTTGAGCGACGGGTCCTTGGCGATG
>JAEXMB010000054.1 GCA_023444705.1 Pseudomonadota bacterium
CCCCTACGCTGCTCTGCAAGAGCATGGCGCCGCTGGCACAGGCACAAGACATCACGCCCCTGCCGCAGGAAACATGGGCGACCATCCGCCATACCTTGCGCCTGACCACCGAGCAGGCGATCCGCGAGATGACGGCAACACCCGAATCTAAAGCGCCGCACGGGGCACCATGACGCAGGTCCTCAGCCGCATCGGCGCCAGCCTTGCCACCATTGCCGCAGTTTCGCTGCTGGTCTTTGTATTGATGGGCTTGATGCCGGGTGATCCCGTTGACCTGCTGGCGGCGGGCAATCCGAACATGACGGCGGCGGATGCGGCATTGTTGCGCGAACGCTACGGCCTTGACCGCCCTGTTTTGCAACGCTACGCCAGCTGGGCCGCAAGTGCCGCTCAAGGTGATCTTGGCTATAGCCGCCTGTTCGGCCTGCCCGTGCTTGATGTCATAGCACCGCGCCTGCTCAACAGCCTGATTTTACTGGGCAGCGCACTTGTGCTGACATTGCTGGTCGCAATCCCCGCCACCGTGCATGCGGCGGCAAAACCTGATGGCGCACTCAATCGCCTGTTATCAATGCTGGCGCTGACGGGCATGTCGCTGCCCGCCTTTTGGCTTGGGCTGTTGCTGATCGGCCTGTTCGCGGTGACACTTGGCTGGCTGCCCGCCACGGCAGAACTTGCGCAGCCGCGCAGCCTGATTTTGCCTGTCGTCACGCTCAGCCTTGGCATGCTGGCCGGTTATGTGCGCCATTTACAAACCGCGATGGGAGAGGCTCTTCGCGCCGAACACATCAAGACCGCGCGCGCCAAGGGATGCAGCCAAAGCCGCGTGCTGTGGCGCCACGCCTTTCCGCTGGCGGCAACGCCGCTGGTCACACTGATCCTGCTTGACCTTGGCGTGTTGCTGGGCGGCGCGCTGACCATCGAAACCGTCTTTGCCTTTCCGGGCATGGGCAAGTTGTTGTTCGATGCGGTCATGGGTAATGATTTCAACCTTGCGCTGTGCGGTTTTTTCATTCTGACCGTCTGCGTGGTGCTGGCCAATCTCTGCGCCGACGCGCTGTATGGCTGGCTTGACCCGCGCAGCCGCGGCGACAGCAAAAACGGGGGCAGTGCATGACCATGATGCAGCGCGCCGCCCTGTGTTTTCTTGCCACGCTGGCGCTGACCTGTCTTGGCCTGCCCGTGTTTGAATGGCTGCTGGGCCACGGCGCCAACGACGTCGATCTGCTCTATCGCTTTGCGCCGCCATCGTCCACGCACTGGCTGGGCGGGGATGAGCTGGGACGCGATGTCTTTTTGCGCATTCTGGCCGGCGGGCAGGTGTCGTTGCTGGTGGGGCTGAGCGCGGCCATCCTCAGCATGGCCATTGGCACGCTGGCCGGCATCATCGCCGGATACCGTGGCGGCCTTGCCGACCTTGCGCTGATGCGGCTATGCGATGTGTTGCTGGCGCTGCCCGCCCTGCCGCTGCTGATCATCCTTGCCGCCATCGACCTGCAAAAACTTGGTTTGAGTGCGGATACCGCCGCCGCGCCGTGGCTGGGGCTGGTCAAGATCGTCTTGCTGCTGGGGCTGTTTGGCTGGGTCACCGTGGCGCGGCTGGTGCGCGCACGCACGCGCACGCTGGCCAATATGGATTTCGTGCGCGCCGCCGTGGCGCTGGGTCATAGGGATCGCGCCATCATGAAGCGTCATATCCTGCCCAACGTCATGCCCACGGTCATCACCGCAGGCTGCCTTGCCGCGGGCGTGATGATACTGGCGGAATCGGTGCTGAGCTTCCTTGGCCTTGGCATCCAGCCGCCGGTGTCAAGCTGGGGCAATATGCTTACCCGTGCGGAAGACAACCTGTGGCAATCACCGCTGCTGGGTTTCTTTCCCGGGCTGATGATCTTTCTGACCGTGCTGGCGCTCAACAGCTTTGCGGCAAGAAAACCCTAAGCCGCCTTACCCCTTAATGCCCGTGGCTGTCGCATTCCGGGGTGCCGCGCTTGCTGCAGCCGCCGCAGGCATTGCCGCAACTGCCGATTTTATCGTCGGCGCTGTGGTCGTGTGCGTGAACGTCGTCTTCGCCAAACAGCGCGGGGTCAAGCAACAGGGTATCGCGCTCGCCCGCGGGAAGGGGGTCGGTCGCGATCACCTGTTGCGTGTTGTCGCTGCTCAGGAATTCATCAAGAAAGCGTGTCATCGTCCCTGCCTTTATGCCGCCAGCTGTTCTTCGGCCTGGCTATAGGCCAGCTTGAGGTCATGGGCAACTTCGGCCTGCGTGATCTTGCCTTTGCATACGGTCAGGCCGTTGCGCAGATGGCGGTTATCCTGCAATGCCTTGACCCAGCCCTTGTTGGCGATTTCAAGCCCATAGGGCAGGACAGCGTTGTTGAGCGCATAGGCCGAGGTACGGGGCACCGCACCCGGCATGTTGGCGACGCAATAATGCACGATACCTTCGACTTCGTAGGTCGGGTTGTCGTGCGTGGTGGGCTTGGATGTTTCAGCGCAGCCGCCCTGATCGATCGCGATGTCGACGATCACCGATTTGGGGCGCATTTTCTTGAGCAAGTCGCGCGTGATCAGCTTGGGCGCCAGCGCGCCCGGGATCAGCACGGCACCAATCACCATGTCTGCGCGCATGACGTATTTTTCAACAGCGTCCTGCGTCGAATAGACGATGTTGGCGCGATTGCCGAACAGGTCGTCAAGCTGGCGGATGCGGTCGAGGTTGCGCTCGAGAATCGTCACGCGCGCTTCCATGCCGATCGCCATTTTGGCGGCATTGGTGCCTGCGACACCGCCGCCGAGGATAGTAACCTGTGCTGCCGAAACGCCGGGAACGCCGCCGACAAGAATACCCGAACCGCCGATGGGCGCGTGCAGGTGATAGGCGCCGATGTGAACGCCCATGCGGCCCGCAACTTCGCTCATAGGGGCCAGCAACGGCAGGCCGCCGCGATCAGAGGTAACGGTTTCATAGGCAATCGCAATGCACTTGCTGTCGATCAGCCCTTGCGCCTGCACCGGATCGGCGGCGAGGTGCAGATAGGTGAACAGGATCTGCCCTTCGCGCAGCATCTTGGTTTCAGAGGGCTGGGGCTCTTTCACCTTCACGATCATATCGGCCTGCGCGAAAACTTCGGCGGCGGTCGCAAGGATGGTCGCGCCAGCCGCGCGATAGTCGTCATCCGATGCCTGAATGCCAAGGCCCGCACCGGTTTCGACAACCACCTGATGGCCGTTGCGCACATATTCGCGCACCGACGACGGGGTCAGGCCAACGCGGTATTCTTTGGTTTTGATTTCTTTGGGGCAGCCGATCAACATGGTTTTTCTCTTTCCGCATCCGCAGATGTTTGGGTTATAAACGCAGTGCAAAGATACTCCTCCGCCCGCGCCAATTCAACAAGAGAGGTATTATGACCAAAGCCGCACTCGCCACCTTCCCCGCCCTGCCCGACAACACCGCCGACGCCATCGCGCAAGAGGCGAAAAGCGTCGCCGCCAACTATAAACCGCTGCCGGTTATGCTGCACCGCGGCGAAGGGCTTTATTTGTGGGACCGCGAGGGCAACAAATACCTCGACATGATGTCGGCCTATTCCGCCGTCAGCCACGGCCACAGCCACCCGCGCATCGTGGCAGCGCTGAGCGATCAGGCAAAAACGCTGGCGATGACCAGCCGCGCCTTTTACACCGACACGCTGGCGCCGTTTGCGCAAAAGCTCTGTGCCCTTGCCAGTCTTGATATGATGTTGCCGATGAACACAGGGGCCGAGGCTGTTGAAACCGCCGTCAAGGCCGCACGCCTGTGGGGCTACCGCGACAAGAAAATCCCCGAGAACAAGGCCGAGATCATCGTCGCGGCCGGCAACTTCCACGGACGCACCACCACCATCGTCAGCTTTTCATCCGAGGCAGACTATAAAAAAGACTTCGGCCCCTTCACGCCCGGTTTCGTGATGACGCCCTACGGCGACCTTGGCGCGATTGAAAAAGCCATCACACCCGATACCTGCGCCGTGTTGCTGGAGCCCATTCAGGGCGAGGCCGGTATCGTCACGCCGCCGCAAGGATTCCTCAAAGACCTGCGCGCGCTGTGCGACAAACACAATGTGTTGCTGGTGCTTGACGAAGTGCAATCGGGCCTTGGGCGCACCGGCAAGACGTTTTGCTTTGAGCATGAAGGCATCACGCCCGACCTGCTGATCCTTGGCAAGGCGCTGGGCGGTGGCGTGCTGCCGGTATCGGCTGTCGTTGGCAAACAAAAGGTGCTTGGGCTGTTCAAACCGGGCAGTCACGGGTCGACCTTTGGCGGTAATCCGCTGGCATGCCGTGTGGGGTATGAGGCGCTGTGCGTGCTGGAAGACGAACAGCTGGTGGAAAACAGCGCCAGGCTTGGCGCCTATATGAAGGCTGAACTTGAAAAGATCGACCATCCCGCCATCCGTTCCGTGCGCGGCAAGGGGCTGTGGATCGGCGTTGACTTCGACCCCGCACAAGTCGCTGCACGCACCGTCTGCGAAAAGCTGATGGCGCGCGGCATCCTGTCGAAAGAAACGCATGACACCGTCGTGCGCTTCGCACCGCCGCTGACCATCACGCAGAAGGAAATCGATTTCTGCCTTGGCGAGCTGAAGGCCGTGCTGAAAGAACTGAACACCTAAAGACGACTGCAATATTAAGAAGAAAAGCGCCGGACACCATGTTTGGCGCTTTTCTTCTTGCCATAACCCCAGTCAATTCTTTTTAACCATTGTTCGCTAATCTGCACACAGGACAGACGAGCGGTTTGAGGGAATCAGATTCGTCCACCGGCCAGCCGAAAAGGCGGCAGTCCAACCAACAAAGGGGAACTTGGGCGGCAAACAAGCAACCGCCCGCTTACTGGGGGAAGAACAATGATCTACCATCTGCGCGAGCTGCTGAAGAAAATGGGCGCACCGGATCTGGGTGATAAGCGCCGCCTTGAGTGGTACTACTTCGACAAGGCGCGCAACCAGCTTGCCGGTTTCGCGGAAATCAGGCTCGAAGCCGGTGGCGAGTTCCTCGTCGCCGAACTCAAGCGCTATCAGGACAATCACATCGACGACAACGGCAAAAAGCACGAACGCTTTGAGGAAAGCTTCTTCCTTTATGCCGAGCGCACCGCACGCCCCGACCACTACCGCGTGACCCGCCTGAGCTTTGACGGCGAGGATTACGGCCACCCCACCAAGCCGATCATCGAGCTGGGCCTTGGCGTCTTCCACGCCCGCGCGCTCGACATCAGCATCCGCATGGTGGAGCAGACTTTCAACAAAGGCGACATGCTGCAACCAACCGAAACCGACGCGCCCGTCAACGACATGGTGAAAAAGCCGGTTGTGCTGGCGCCTGCCGCACCGCCGCCCGTGCCGGTGCCTGCTGCCTCCATCGGCAAATTCAAACGCAAAAACACGGGACGCAAGCGCGTCGTCAATACCGAGAGCGTCGAATTCCCCGCCAAGAGCATCCAGCAGGAGGCCTACGGCGTGGTCGTCCCCTTCCGCCCGCGCACGGCCGGCATGGGCATGGGCCGCTGATAAAAACTTTCTCTGTGACCAAAGAAAATCCCCGGACTTTTCAGTCCGGGGATTTTTCTATCGCATTCTTTTTTGCCGCAGACGGTTTTAGCACGCCAGCGGTTGCGCCTGTGTGGTGATCCAGCCACGCACCAGTTCGGCAATCACGCTTTCATCACGCGTTGCGCGCAAGGACGACACAATATCGCCATCCTTGAGAAAGCGCGACATCTGCGCCAGCACTTTCAAATGCTGGGTCGTCTTGCTTTCGGCGGGGGCCAGCAACATAAAGATGATGTCGACCGGCTCGCCATCGATCGCGTCATAGTCAAGCGGGGCATGCATTCGTGCCAGCACGCCATAGGTGCGGCTGACGCCCGGAACCTTGACGTGGGGAATGGCGACACCGCCGCCGATACCCGTGGTGCCGATGCGCTCGCGCTCGAGCAAGGCCCCCAGCAGATCATCGGCATTGCCGCCGAACATCAGCGCCGTGCGCTCGGCAATGGCGCGGAAGGCCTGGCGCTTGCTGGTGGCGGACAGGTTGGCAATAATCATGTCGGCCTGAATGACGCAAGGGGCGGTTACGGGCATGACATCCCTCCCCGCGCCGTTGCATCAGCAGGCGCATGACAGTGACCAGTGCGTTTCTTCACAATATCGCTTCGCATTGCTTCTCAAGGCGTCAGTGGCGCATGGGCGAGGCTGTTAGCCCGCCGCGCGCTTGCCGCCTTCCTTGTTGCGGCTGGCCAATCCATCGGGGTCGATCCAGCCGATGTTGCCGTCTTTGCGGCGGTACACGACGTTATAGCCGCCGTGCGCGGGATTTTTAAACATCAAAAACGGCAGGTCGCGCAACTCGAGCTGCATCACGGCGTCAGATACCGCAAGCGACTGGATCTGCGTTTCAAGTTCGGCAACCACTGCGGGCTCGTTGCCGCCTTCGGCCTCGTTTTCAACATCAAAGGTGGTGTAAGCCGCGACATGCAGCTCGGCTGCGTCTTCCTTGCGGTGATGGTCGCGCAGCTTGTCTTTGTAGCGGCGCAGGCGCGTGGCCAGCTTTTCCGCGGCACTGTCAAAGGCGGGGTAGACTTCCTCGCCCTGCGCGCTGGCTTCAAGTACGTCGCCGCGCGACAGGCGGATGGAAATCAGCGCCAGATAGCGGTGGTTCTTTTCCTTGGTAAAGGTGACTGTGGCGTCGAGATTGCCGCCGAAATACTTTTCGCCAAGCGCGCCCAGCACGGTTTCTGCATGTGTGGTCAGTGCGTTGCCCACGTCGAGGTGAAGGCCTTTCACGGTAACTTGCATGACAGATGTCCTTTCTTGTTGTTTTTAGTGACAGTTGGTTTGATCGCGGTTCTACCGGCGAATGACGGGCGGTATGTGTGTTGCGCGCAGGGCGCGGTCATACGGGCGATCATGGCACGGCGGAAATGAAGAAGGGGTAAACCCCAATGTATGATGCGTCAGACTGTTTTGACGAATGTCCTTCATGCTGTTTGGCTGTATGCAGCGGCCATACTTCTAATATAGATCATCGCCGGTAAAGTCAAAGTTAAGATGCAGCGCACAATAAATAAATACCATTGAAATCAATGACATTTATTGTTTTTATGAAAATGTGGGTTTACCGTAGCGCCTTCTGGCGGCGGCGCTGGACGGAGGAGGCGATTTTCATCGCTTCGCGGTATTTGGCGACAGTGCGCCGCGCGATGTCGATGCCCTCTTTGGTCAGGTGGCTGACGATGTCGTCGTCGGAGAGAATCGCATCCGCGCTTTCGCCATCCACCAGCGCCTTGATGCGGGCCTTGATCGCCTCGGCCGAAAAGGCACCGGCACCGTCGGTCGACGACACGCCGCTGGAAAAGAAGTATTTCAGCTCGAACACGCCGCGCGGAGTGCCAAGGTATTTGCTGGTGGTGACACGGCTGACGGTGCTTTCGTGCATGCCGATGGCCGCCGCCACGTCCTTGAGCGCAAGGGGCTTGAGGTATTCGACGCCGTAGGTAAAGAACGCTTCCTGCTGTTCGATGATCTGGCCTGCGACCTTGAGGATGGTCTGCGCGCGCTGATCGAGCGCCTTGACCAGCCAGCTGGCATTGGCCATCTGGTCGGACAAAAACGCCTTGGCCTGTTTGTCGCGCGCGCTGTTGTTGATCTCGGCGTAATAGGTTTTGTTGACCAGCACACGCGGCAGCGTGTCGTTGTTCAGCTCGACCGACCAGCCGCCACCCTTTGATTTCGGCAGGGGGCGCATCAGCACGTCGGGCACCACGGTCTGCACGACGATGTTGTCAAACGCAAGGCCGGGCTTGGGGTTGAGCGCGCGGATCTCCCCGATCATGTCCTTGAGGTCGTCGTCATCAACGGCGCAGACCTCGCGCAGTTTTTTCAAATCATGGCTGGCGAGCATATCAAGATTGCCAAGCAGTTTTTGCATGGCGGGATCAAGACGGTCTTGCTCGCGCAGCTGCAGCGCCAGACATTCCGACAGATTGCGCGCGAACAGGCCTGCCGGGTCCATGCGCTGCAACACGTCCAGCACCGCCTCCACACGTTCGTGCGTGGTGCCAAGGCGTTCGGCCAACGCTGCAAGGTCGGTGCGGATATAGCCCGATTCATCAAGGTAGTCGAGCAGCACACTGGCAATCGCGCGGTCACCCGCACTGTCGAATTCAAGCTGGATCTGTTCCAGCAAATGGTCGCGCAGGCTGGTTTCCTGCGCCATCGTGTTTTCAAACGAAAACTCGCTGTCTTCGAATTTCAGGCTGCCGCCCTTGCCCACATCGGCAAAGCTGTTGGTGGCAAAGGCGTCATAGCCGCCGTCATGCTGGGCCATGTCGCTGGCGTCGCTGCGGCCTTCGTCCGCATAGCTGCTGTCATAGGCTTCTTCCATGCTGCCGCTACCGGCACGTTCCTCGCCGGCGTGGCTGTCGCCGTCGCTGGCTTGCTCCGACGGCAGGTCGGGGCGCTCGGACGCCAGGCTGTCGTCACGCTCGAGCAGGGGGTTTTTCTCGATCTCGGCTTCGACGAATTCGGCCAGCTCGAGGTTTGACATCTGCAACAGCTTGATCGCCTGTTGCAGCTGCGGTGTCATTGTCAGGGTCTGACCCTGCCTGAGTTCTAAACGCGGATTGATCGCCATAAACGTCCCCTGTCATCAATATAGACAGGGCGACGGCAAAAGTCACGGTTTTGCGGCAGGCAACAGCTTGATCATTGTCTGCTGGGCCATCGTCGCATTGGCGATAACGATCCTGTTGCCGTCATCGCTACGCAACGTGGTATAGCCAAGGGAAATATCCTCGACCTCGCCCACGGCGCATTGATCCGCCGTCGGTGCCATAACTTGCAGGCGGTCGCCACGGCGAAAAGGCTTGTAGAGGACAAGGCTGATCCCGGCAACAAGGTTGCTCAGCGTGCTTTGCGCGGCAAAGCCGATCACGACGGACACCAGACTGACCCCCGCCAGCAGGGCCGTGCCCAGACGATGCAGCGCCGGAACAAGATGCGCATACAGCGTGGCCATCACCAGCCAGAGCATCAGCACGACCAGATGGCTGAGAAACGTTAACGTGATCTGGTCCACGCGCTCGTCGCGGTCATGACGCACGGCAACCGCAATCAGACGGCGCATTAAAACCGAGAGAAGCAAGCCCAGCGCAAGCAAAATACCCGCAAGCAGCAAGGCCCCCATCAGGGTTTGCGGATCAAAAAAGGCCAGTTTTTCCTCAAGCGCCTGCATCGAAAAAATCCTTCACACTACTTCACACTATAGGAAGTTATGCGTCACGCGCGCGGCGCCATCTGGGCCGCATGCTGGGACTGATAGCGAAACGTCATGCCCGCATCCTGCGAGGCAAGGCGCACAGCTTCGGGTAGCCCTGCAACGCTGTAGCCGATATTGGCCACACCGTCATACCCCTGTTGCTCAAGGCGTGGCTCGACCAGTTCAAGCCACTCCAGACGCTGGCCGTCGCCTTCAAGCGGCTGCGCCAGACGGCACCAGGTAATTTCCTTGCCCTTGAATATTTCTTGCGTCACCACGCCTAATTCGCGTGCGGCGGCAACATAGCGTGCATAAGCGTCAAGGGTGGTAAATTTCAGACATACGTGGCTGAGTACGGCTGACTTGGCACCGCCCTGCCAGCGTTGCGCGCCCTCGCGGGCATAGGCGTTGAAGGCGGCGGTCATTTGCTGTTTGAGCGCACTCATGAAACAGTCCCTACAGGCTGAATTTTTCGCCCAGATAGACGCGGCGGACGTCCTTGTGGTTGACGATGTCGGCAGGCTTGCCTTCCATCAGCACCTGCCCGCCGTGCAAAATATAGGCGCGGTCGACGATATCAAGCGTATCGCGCACGTTGTGATCGGTAATCAGCACACCGATGTTGCGGTTCTTGAGGTGCTTGACCAGATCGCGGATGTCGGCCACTGCGATGGGGTCGATCCCCGCCAGCGGTTCGTCCAGCAACACGAATTGCGGGCGTGTTGCAAGTGCGCGGGCGATTTCCACGCGGCGGCGCTCCCCGCCCGACAGGGCGACGGCGGGCGTGTTGCGCAGGTGCGTGACCGAAAATTCGGCCAGCAGTTCTTCAAGCATATGTTCGCGACGGTGGTGGTCTTCTTCGACCACCTGCAAGACGCTGCGGATGTTGTCCTCGACACTCAGGCCGCGAAAGATCGACGATTCCTGCGGCAGGTAGCTGATGCCCATGCGCGCGCGGCGGTACATCGGCAGCGTCGTGATGTCCTTGCCGTCCAGGCGGATATGTCCGCTGTCGGGGTCGATCAGGCCGGTGACGATGTAAAAACAGGTGGTCTTGCCCGCACCGTTGGGGCCAAGCAGGCCCACAGCCTCGCCACGCTTGACGGTGAGCGAGACATCGCGCAACACCGGGCGGCGCTTGTAGCGCTTCATCAGGTGTTCGACCACCAGCCCGTTTTGCGTCGGCAAAGGCTTGAGCGCTTCGGGTTTGTTTTCAACGACGGTGTCTTGTGTATCGCTCATGGGTTCAGGTCCGGTTTATCGACAGCCACAGGCGTGCTTGATTGCGTCGGGTTGACGGCATTGGCAGGCGGCACGGCAAAAGGCTCGGGCGGCAGCTCAAGGGTTTCGCCCTGTTCCTCTTGCGGGGATGATGTAGGTGCCGCCACGTCTTTGGCAACTGCCTCTTGCTGTGCGGGCGAAACAGGCTCGCCCACGGGGGTTTGCTCCCTGACGGCCTCTTGCGCATCCGCTTTGACGGCGTCGGTGACGACATCCTGCGCGGGCAGAGGTGCAGGTGCTGCGGCAGGCGGCGTAGCAGCGGGCGCGACAGCTTCGGCCGGAGCAACTTCGTCCACAATCGATGGCGATTTTTTGATTTCAGCAGGTGGTGCGACAACGGCGGCAGCGGGCACGACCGGCGCCGGTGTGACAACCGGTGCTGCGGCCTGCGCAGTCTGATCCTTGGGATAGAACACGCCCTTGACGCGGCCCGTCGTGGCGGAGCCGTAAAGCTGGCTGACGCCGGTTTTCATGTCGACGGTGGCGCGGCTGCCTTCAAGGCGGTTCTTGCCCTGCGTGATGACGACGTTGCCGGTCAGCTCTGCCGTCTGGCTGGCGGCGCGATAGACACCCTTGCTGCCGGTGATGGTTTCACGCACGGTCTTGATGGTGACAGCGCCCGTCGCCGTAACGACGTCAAGCCCGCGCTTGCCATCGGCCTGCGTTGCAAAGGTCGCGGTCAGGCTTTCGGCCTGCAGGCTGTCATTGGGGCGGGTCAGCCTGGCGTCGCCTTCTGCTGTCATGCGGCCGTCGTTGGCGGCATAGGTCAGGCGGTCGCGCGCGGTCAGCGTTTCGCCGGGCGTCATCACGCGCAGGTCACCGCCGGTCAGTACCGCAACACCCGCGCCAAGGTCATAGACCGCCTTGTCGCCATAAGCGGTATAGGGGGGCGAGGTCAGCACGACGTTGCCCTCGGCCGTGACTTCGCGGATATCGCTGCTGCTGCCGCCCGCATCATAGCGCGCGGTCAGGACATCGCTGGTAACTTTCATGTCGCCCTGGCGCGCTTCGGCGCGGCCCTTGGCGGTATAGGTATGGGCGGTGCGGTCCCACACCAGGCCTTTGTCGGCGGAAATTTCAACAGGCGCACCGCTGTTGAGCGCGGGCGCGCTGTCCTGCACTGCGGCTGCGGGTTCGCCAGCAATAACGTCCTGCGCCAGCGCAGGCGCTGCCAGCACCGTCATCATCGCACATGTCAGCAGCAGACGGCGGATCATGGTGCGGTATCCTTTTTGGCGGGCAGGGTCAGGGTGGTGCGGCCCTCGAAAATCACGCGCTGGCCGCCGTCTTCAAGGCGCAGGCCCTCGGCATCGACCGTGCCATCGGGACCACGGCCCTTGACCGGCGTATCGCTGACCAGTGCGTTGTCGTCAAGATCGACGTTGACGTTGTCGACCCACAGCTCGTTGCCCGCCTGATCGGACAGCGTCACGCCGCCGGTCAGGTCAAGCGTTGCGCTGTCTTGCACAAAGCGCCCGCCGGTGGCGGAAAGTTCAAGCGACTTGTTGCCCGACATGGTCAGTGCGGCCTTGGGACGCACCAGATCGACGGTTTCGCCTGTCGTGGGGTTGAGATCGTTCGCATTGGCATCGGGCGGCAACACGCGCAGGGCTTTGTCGGCGGTCAGCACAAAGGGACGGCCTTGCGTATCCATGCCTTCATAGCGCGCACCTTCAAGCGCGCTTTGGCCGGGCAGAGTGCGCTCTTCCGCGGGCAGTTGCGACAGGTGGTCCTGCATGGGGTTTTTCATCAGCGTCGCGATGACGATGCCCGCCAGCACAAGAGCTGCCGCCGGCAGGGCATAACGGCCCGCGCGCACGATCACGGTATAAACGGGGCCGTGGGCCGACAGGCGGTGCGCGCGTGCAAAACCGCCGGGTGCGACACCCGTCGAATTACGCCATGCTGTCAGCTTTTTGTTGTTCACGGCCAGAACCGCCATTTCCTATCCTTGTCGTTGCGGGCGCGGGGTGCGCTTCACGCGAAACCGGCGCGCAGGCAGTCGTGCAGGTGCAACAGGCCAACGGGTTTTTGCGCGCCGTCGACCACGATCAGCGCGGTGATCTGGCGTCTGGGCTGACCGTCCTTGCCGCTGAGGCCGTTCATCACCGCCATCGCTTCGGCGACCAGCATGGTAACATCGGCGGTGCGCGGCGCTGTGGTCATGATCGACGATGCGGCGGCGGTGTTCTGATTGGCCAGCAGGTCGGGCGTGGCCAGCAAGGCGCGGCGGATGTCACCGTCGGTGATGATGCCCGCCAGCGTGCCGTCATCGTTGGTCAGCGCCACGCAGCCAAAGGTTTTTTCACTGATGACCTTAACCGCCTGCGCCACGGTGGCGCTGGCAGGCGCGACAGGGAGCTTGTCGCCGCTGTGCATGATTTCATCGACACGCATCAGCTGCTGGCCGAGCTTGCCGCCGGGATGATAGACGCGGAAATCGTTGGCGGTGAAACCCTTGCGCTCCAGCAGTGCGACGGCCAGCGCGTCGCCAAGCGCAAGGCTGAGCGTGGTGGACGTGGTGGGCGCAAGGCCGTTGGGGCAAGCCTCGGGCGCTTGCGGCAATTGCAGCAGCACATCGCATTTGCTGCCAAGGGTTGATTGCGGCTTGCTGGTCACGCCGATCAGCGGGATCGCATAGCGGCGGGTATATTCGATGAGGTCGTTCAGCTCGCGGCTTTCGCCCGAATTGGACAGCGCCATCACAACGTCGCCGCGCACGATCATGCCCATGTCGCCGTGGCTGGCTTCGGCCGGATGCACGAAGAAAGCGGGCGTGCCGGTCGATGCCATCGTTGCCGCGATCTTGCGCGCGATGTGGCCCGACTTGCCCATGCCGGTGATGATGACGCGCCCTTCGGCCGAGGACATCAGGTCAAGTGCGGCGACGAAGCGCGCATCGAGTGTATTGGCCAGCTCGATCAGTGCCGCCGCTTCGGTTTTCAGCACGCGCACGCCGCTGTCGATGGCGGTGTCTGTGGTGTCAAGCGGGGTGGTTTTGCTGGCGCTGAGGCTGGTCATGTGATGATACTCGTCAGGGGTAGGACTGCGCTGTTCTAAACAGCTTACAAAATAATCGGACTGGCGGATTTATCTATCAAAATCTTCATGTTATGTCAATTATTTCATCCTGAAACCTATCCGTTTGACATATTACACCTTCCTCCTTAAAATCCACGGCTATGACCAGCGCGAATCCGCAATCCCTGACCCCGCAAGAGGCCACGGCGGCCCTGCATGCCCATCTGCTGTTGCCGATGGATGGGGTCAGCATGCCCGACCACTTGCTGGCGGGCGACCTGATCGACGCAGGCGCGGATATCAATGCCGCCGACCAGCAGGGCTATGCCCCCCTGCTGCGGTGCCTGAGCTGGAGCTACAGCAGCGACGACCCCGATGTTTTCAAGCAGGCCTGCCATGAAATGCTGGATGTCCTGCTGGCGCGCGGGGCCGATCTTGGTGCGCAGACACCCGATGGCAAAAGCAATGCCGACCTTGCCAGCCAGTGGCAGGACGCGCAGCTCGCCTCGAAAAAAATCGGGCGCGAGGCCTACCGCCGCAGCGACCCGGTCCTTGCCGCCGCGCTGCCGCGCATCTGCACCACGTGGCCCAAGCCGGGCGAGGTTGCCAGCGACGCCGTCAAAAAACGCTTCGTCTGCGCCTGCAGCAATGGCGAACTTGCAGAAATCACCTATACCCTGCACATCTACCCCGATGCCGCCAACTGGCAGGTCGACCAGCCAAGCCACAAAGGTTGCACCGGCCTGATCGCCGGTATTTGCAGCGGCAAGCACAGGCAGGACATCACCCGGCTTTTCATCGCCAAGGGTGCGGACGTCAACCAGCGCAACGGCATCAACCGCACCGCCCTGCATTATGCCGCGATCAGCGATGACATCTGCGTCACCCTGCTGATGCAGGCAGGGGCGGATGAAACGCTCTACGATGCGCAAGACCGCACCCCTTATGAACTGGCGCAGGCCCGCGCCAGCAGCGATGACCGCTGCCTGCGCGCGATGGATGCCGTCATCGCCGCGCGCAAGCAGGCCGACAATGCACGCCTGGCCGCAGATGCGGCGCAACAGCGCAACATGGCTATTTTATCGCACCACCGCCGCGACGGCGTGAAATTCAAGCTATAGGCACAAGCACAGATGACACCGCAAGACGCCACTGAACGCCTGCACCAAGACATCCGCAACGCCGTCGACGAGGAAACGCGCTATGCCCCCGCGCGCGGCGTGGTGCGCGAATACATCGAAAAAGGCGCGGACATCAATGCCGTGATCGACGGCATGACGCCGGTGTTGCTGTGTCTGTCCCAGCCTTACGTACAGGAACATTCAGCCCCCTATAAAGGCCGGCTTGAAGGCGTGCTGGAAACGCTGCTCGATAACAACGTCGACCTGTCGTGCAAGACGCCGCAGGGCCTTGGCGTGCTTGACCTTGCCCTGCACTGGCAAGACGGCGGCAAGGCGTTCAAGCGGCTTGAACCGCTGGTCACGGCGGCACACGCGCGCATGACGGCAACGCTCACGCAACGCCACGGCAGCGATGGCGCAAGGTTCAAATTGTAGGCCAGCATGGACAACAATCGTTTCACCGCCGAACTTCACCAGCTGCTGGCCACGCGTTGCGGCAGCGACCTGACGCTGGTCGCAACGCTGATCGATGCCGGCGCGGATGTCAACGCGCCCGACGCGCAAGGCTACACGCCACTGCTGCGCTGCCTGCAGGCGGGCACCGCCGAGATGACGGCGCAACACCGCGCGCCCTTGCAGGCATTGCTGTCTTTGCTGCTGCGCCACGGTGCCGATATGGATGTGCTGTCACCGCAGGGGCTGGACCCCGCAACATTGGCGACATTCTGGAACGACGAGGGCGAAGCGCAAAAGCGCCTGTCGTGCGAGCGCCTGCGCCGCAGCGACCCCTATCTGGCCAGACATATCAGCGAGATCAGCATCTATTGGCCGCAACCGTCGGACAAAAACATTGCCGGCCTGGCGCGCAGCCTGATGAAGGCCTGCATCGCGGGCGACATCGAAAAGGTGGTTTATTTCTCCCACGTCTTTCCGGCCTCGCTTGGCTGGAGAGATGACGAGGTGATGGGGTTTGAAATCACGCCACTGATCGCCGCCGCCATCGGCACCGACGCGCGGCGCAAGGGCGCGTTGCTGGCGTTCCTGCGCGATGCGGGATGCGACATCAACGCCCGCAACGACGAAGGCAACACCGCCCTGCACTATGCCTGCAGTGCTGAATACCGCAGCCCCGAAGCCGTGCGCCATCTGGCGGCACTGGGGGCGGATGACAGCCTGCGCAACAATGCGGGCAAGACAGCGCGCGACATGACGCGCGACCGCGGCTTTACCAGCGGGCAGGCCGCAAGCGATGCGCTTGACCTTGGCCTGCAGGACCGCGCACGCGCGCAGGCCGCGAAAAAGATCCGCGATAACGACGGCTTTCGCTTTTAAGCGATCACATCATCAATGTTCGAAAATATCGCCTTCCCAGCCTGCAAGGTCGAGCATTGCCCGCGACGGCAGGAAATCAAGGCAGGATTGCAGCAACGCTTCGCGGCCTTCGCGCGCGATCAGGTCGTCAAGCACAGCTTTGATCTTGTGCAGGTATAAAACGTCCGATGCGGCATAGGCGATTTGCGCATCGCTGAGCGGCAGGTTGCCCCAGTCGGTGGTCTGCTGTTGCTTGTCAAGCTCGACACCAGCGAGTTCGCGGCACAGCGTTTTCAGCGAGTGATGGTCGGTGTAGGTCCGCGCGAGTTTCGACGCCAGCTTGGTGCAATAAACCGGCGCACACACGACGCCAAGGTATTGACTGATCGCCGCGATGTCGAACCGTGCGAAGTGAAACAGCTTGAGGACGTTTTTGTCCGCCATCAACGCGCGCAGGTTGGGCGCGCTGTAATCACTGCCGTCAAAGGTGACAAGATGCGCGTCGCCGTCGCCGCTTGACAGTTGCACGACGCAAAGACGGTCACGTTTATGCTTGAGGCCGAGGGTTTCCGTGTCGACCGCCACAACAGGGCCGAAATCAAGGCCCGCGGGCAAGTCGTTGTGATGGACGGAAACCGTCATAGAGATAACGTCCCTGTTGGTATAAGGGAAAAGATGGTGCCCAAAAGAAGACTCGAACTTCCACGGGTTGCCCCACACGTACCTGAAACGTGCGCGTCTACCAATTCCGCCATTTGGGCACGGCGTTAGTGGAGAGATTGATAGGGGTTTGCGCACCTGTTGTCAATCACCCAACGCCAGCGCAGCGCATTTTTTCATATGTTTTTTTAAACAGGCAGTTTTGCAGGGATTTGGCCCGAAAATCCACCCGCAGGGACCGTGGCTTCACAGTCCTTTTACCAATTTATGTAAATAATAGAGGGGCCTGAACATCACGCTGCCCTCTGCCCGCGCACGCCTTTCGTGAAATAACGATTCCTTTTCACCCGTGCGGTCTTTGCCTAAAGTAGCGGGGGGATAAAACAGGCCGCGCTATCGGGCCGCCGACCGGGGGAGAGCCGCTGCATGCAGATACTCGTGATCGACCGCGACGCGCTGACGACGCAGCTGCTGCAAGCGCGTCTTGAAGCGCGCGGCCATACGCTGGTGGCAGAGCCAAACAAGAACGATGCGTTCGAGCACCTTAAACAGGGCGGCTTTGACTGCGTGATGATCGACCCCTCCCCGCTCAGCGACGCGCGCCCCGTCATCATCGGCGTGTGGAAGGCCCTGCGCGGCCCCTTCAAGCCCTATGTGATGCTGTTGTCCAAAACTGCCAGCCGCGAAGACGCCATCATGGCCGGCACCAACGACGTGCTGACCAAGCCGTTTGACCCCAAGGACATTGAAACCAAGATCGGCAATGCCGAGCGCCTGATCGCGCTGCACCGCCATCTGGGCGCGCAGGACGACATCCATTCCGGCGGCGGCATGATCGGCAAGGCCGCATTCAACCAGTTGTTTCTCTCTGCCATCGACCGCGCATTCCGCTATGGCGAGCGCAGCCTTGTGCTGCTGGTCAAGGTCGCCAATACCGCCGCCCTGCGCGCGCGCGGCGATATGGAAGTGGCGCAGACGCTGGCCAGCCTGGGTGAAAAGCTGGTCTATTCGCGCCGCCAGTCCGACGTGATCGGCCGCGTAGCGACGGACCAGTTCGGCATTCTGCTGCAACGCCCGCTGTATGAAAGCGAGCCGTTTGACGCCATCAACCGCTTTGCCGAAACGCTTGATAAATTCCACCACGAATTTGCCGACAAGGCGCAAGCACCCCATATTGAACTCGAGCTGATCGAACTGCCCGAAGGTGTCTTGCTGGCCACGCGCCACGCGCCGCTGGCAGACGGCATCGTGCATGCCGATGTCGCGCAAACCGCGACCAGCGACGGCGCCACCCAAAACCCCACGTCCTAGGATTTAAACGTTATGACCGTTACCGCACTCACCGCCGACACCAGCGGCGCCACCCAGACTTTGCTCAACGATGTACTCAACGCCGCTTTGCGTTTTGGCGCCAGCGCCGCCGATATCGTGCATGAGCAATCTACCTCCGTCTCCGTCGGCCGCCGTCTGGGCAAGCCGGAATCACTCACACGCTCGGAAGAAGGCGAAGTGGGCCTGCGCGGTTTCGTCGGCCAGCGTCAGGCCATCGTGTCGTCAAGCGACCTCAGCCCCAAGGCCCTGATGGCAATGGCCGAGCGCGCCGTGGCGATGGCGCGCCTCGTGCCCGAAGACCCGTGGTGCGGCCTTGCCGACCCCGAGCAGATCATCGCCAGCGTCACCCCCGAAATGATCGCGGCCCTTGATATGGACGACCCCACACAGGTCGACGTGGCGCTGATGACCGACCTTGCCGACCGCGCGGAGGCCGCAGCACTGGCCGTGGCGGGTGTCACGAATTCCGACGGCGCGACGTTTGGCACAGGGCGCAGCGTATCAACCATCATGGCGACCAACGGCTTTTACGGCAGCTATGGCTCGAGCGGGTTTTCGCTGTCCGTCAGCGTCATCGCAGGCGAAGGCACGGCGATGGAAACCGACTACGCGTTTGACAGCACCACCTATTTCAGCGACCTCAAGAAACCTGAATCCATCGGCACCGAGGCCGGTAGCCGCGCCAGCGCCGCACTCAACCCGCGCAAGGGCAATACGCGCATGATGCCCGTGATCCTTGACCGCCGCATCGCGGGCTCCATCCCCGGCGCCATCGCAGGTGCGGCATCGGGCAGCGCCATCGCCAAGGGCACGTCGATTTTCAAGGATAAACTGGGCGCGCAGATCGCGGCCCCCGCCATCACCATCGTGGACGATCCGTTCATCGCGCGCGGCAGCCGCTCGCGCCCGTTTGACGACGAAGGTCTGCCGGTTGAAAAACGCGAACTGGTCAAGGACGGCGTGCTGACCACATGGCTGATGGATTTGCGCAGTGCGCGCCAGCTTGGCATGAACCCGACAGGCCACGCCTCACGCGGCACCTCCTCGCCGCCGGGCCCGCGCGCGCACAACCTGTATATTCCCGCCAGCCCGATTGCGCCGCAAGACCTCATCGCCGACATCGACGAGGGTTTTTACGTGACCGAATTCCTCGGCTCGGGCGGCAGCATCGTCACCGGCGACTACAGCCGCGGCGCCAAGGGTTTCTGGATTGAAAAAGGCCAGCGCACCTACGCGGTCAGCGAAATGACCATCGCAGGCAACCTCAAGCACATGTTCATGAACTGCACGCCCGCATCGGACCTTGACATCAGGTACGGTGTCGATGCGCCGACCTTGCGCATTGACGGCATGACAGTGGCGGGGAATTAATTCCTAAACGCGCGGCGCGAAGCTGTTGGGCGCGGGGCGTGGCCTTGCCGCGAACAGACCGCTTTCGAAAATGTCCATTGCAAGATCCTGCCCGAGCCTGTGGTGGTAGGCCTGCAACTTGCGTGCAAGGATGGAGTCCTCTTGCGCCGCCGTCTCGATCGCTTGCCATTCACGCGTCTGCGCAAAATCGGGCGCCGGGCCGTCGGCGCCATAGGGTGCAATCTGAAGCAGAACATCGATCACGCCATAGGCCTTGTTCTCTACGGCCTTTTGCAAAAATCTTGTGTTGTAGGCGGGATTGGCAAAGACGGCAGAACCGATGCGCGCGGCAACAGCCTGCGCATCATGTTTGGTAATTGCGGAGAGCAGGTTATAAGCGCTTTGATAAAAGGCGCGTTTAAGGTCGATTTTGATGTCGATGGCCGATCTCCCCCGCATGCATGACACAAGGTACGAATAGCCCAGTCTAACCGACAGACATTAATTTTATGTGAAATACGCTGTGCGCTCAGTGCAGCGTGGCGATGCCAAGGTCTTGCGCGTGCGCGCTGTCCTGCGCGGCACCGGCATCGTTTTGCACGGCGATCGCTGTGCCATCGGCCGCATGCACGACCCAGGCGATCTTGTCTTTAACGCGATAGGGCTTGATATAGGCGACCTGATCCATGCCAAGCGCCTTGAATTCCTGATCCGACATATGGGGCCAGCGTACGTCTTCCATGATGATGTCGTCACGTTTCATGTCAGTCCTCCTTGCCGGTGCGCTGATCGGTGAGCGCGGCCTGCGCGCCCAGTTCGATCTTGCCGTTCTTGCGCGCGTCGGCGGCGGGTTTGATGCGGATGGTCTGCACCGTCGTTTCAGGCAACAGGCGCGCAAGGTCGATATGCAGCAGCCCGTTGTTCAGTGTCGCGTCCTTGACCTCGATATCGTCGCTGAGGATAAAAGCGCGCTGGAATTGCCGCGTGGCGATGCCACGGTGTAAAAAGACGCGGTTTTCGTCCTCGGTCTGTGCGCGCTTACCGCGGATGACCAGTTGGTTGCCTTCAAGCTGCACCGACAGATCATCCATATCAAAACCGGCCACGGCAACGGTGATGCGCAGGCGCGTTTCCGACAGCTGTTCGATGTTGTAGGGCGGATAACCTTCGGCGCCGCTGCGCGACACGCGGTCAAGCGCCTGTTCGAACTGATCAAACCCCAGCAAAAACGGGCTGTCAAAAAGTGAAATACGTCGTGTCATACCTATGCGCCCCTTCAACAAGCGAGCTTTTTTATTACGCCAGCGCACCCTTGCATGAAGCAGTGCGCATGTTCATTTAATATAAGTGTTGCGCCACCAAAGGCAAATACCGTTTAAATGACCCTGTTATCAAAGGCTTTTTCAGCTGCCTCGAACGGCAGCTGCATCGCGTTGTGGCGCACGCGGTGGTCTTTGAGCGGCGCGAGAATCATCATGCCCGCCCATCTTTCATCAGGCCAGAGCGCGCTTGCTCCCTCGCCATCGCCCTCGAGCAACAGGCCAAGGGCGGCATGGGCCTGCGCAATGTCGGCGCGCGTGGCGCCGATGATGGCGGTCTTCATGACAGCGACGACGCTTTTGGTCAGCGCGCAGGCTTCAAGGCGGTAGCCAAAACCCGCAACGCGCGCGGTTTCATCCAGCGTCAAAAACACATCAACCACGCTGCCGCAAATCGGGCTACGCGCGGTGGCGCGGTGCGTTGCGGCTGGCAGGGAGTGTTCATCGCCCGCCTGCGCGGCAAGGTCGATCAGCGTGCGGTTGTAAAAAGCGACGGTGTCGTCTGTTGCGTCAGCGCACGACATACGGCACGGCGCCGTCCTGCGCCACCTTGGTGAACAGGCGGTCGCAATAAGCGCAAACAACGCTGTCGCGGCCATCAAAGGTGTAATAGACCTTGGGGTGGCCGCCGCCTGCGATCACCTTGGCGCCTGCGGCGAAAGGCTGGCCGTTGCAGGCGATCTGATGCGTGTCGACAGGCACCAGCAGCACTTCGGGGTGCGGGGTCATCTTGCCGCTGCAGCCGCAATCGCCCACGGTCATCGAGCAGGGGGAGGATGTTACTTCGGTCGTTGCGGTCATGGTCATCAATCCTGTTAAGCGGCGTGTTGGTTGAACAAGGCAAGGTCGGCGACGTACCAGCTGCTACCCTCGGGGCGGTCCTTGAGGCCGATCCCTTGCGCCAGAAGCCGGTCGCGCAGGCTGTCGGACAGCGCCCAGTCTTTGGCGCGGCGCGCGCCGTCGCGTTGATAGAGTAATTCATGCTGCGCCGCTGTCAATTGCGGTCGCTCGAGCGTCACCCCGCCAAGGCCAAGGGCGCTGTCGGCGTGATCGAGGATGTAAATCTGCTCGGCCGGCGTAAAGCTGTCGTCGCGCATCGCAGCCCAGAGTGCCGCCAGCGCCACCGGCGCGTTGAGGTCGTCGCGCATGGCACTGTCGATCTGCGCCACCACGTCTTTTGCCTTGGGGGTTGCGCCCGCAACAATGCCGCGCCCGCGGATTTCCTCGGCCTTGTGGCAGAGCGTGTCGTAGGCGTTGCGCGCCTGATCAAGACTGTCATAGCTGAATTTCAGTTGCCCACGGTAATGCGCCGTCAGGCACAGGTAGCGGTAATGCGCCGGACGGTAGCCGTCCTTGACCAGTTTTTGCAGCGTGAGGAAATCGCCCGATGATTTCGACATCTTGCCCGCATCGAGTAGCAGGAATTCGTTGTGCAGCCAGTAGTTGACCCACTTGTGGCCCGAGCAGCATTCGCTCTGCGCGATCTCGTTGGTGTGATGCACGGGAATATGGTCGATGCCGCCGCAGTGGATGTCGATGCGGTCGCCAAGATATTTTGTCGCCATCGCCGAGCATTCGATATGCCAGCCCGGAAAGCCGCGGCCCCACGGACTGTCCCACTGCATGATCTGGTTGGGATATTTCGAACCCTGCAGCGTGAACCACAGCACGAAGTCACCGGGATTGCGCTTGTTGGCGTCTTCGTCAACACGACCTTTGGCGGTAGGGTCATCGACCAGCCGCGCAAAATCGCGGTAGGCCGCGAATTTCGACGTGTCGAAATAGACGTTGGGCTGGGCACCCCCCGCCTGATAGGCATAGCCTTTGTCCATCAGGGTCTGCACCATCGCGATCATTTCGGCGATGTGATCGGTGGCGCGGCAGACGGTATGGGGGCGCAAAATCTCAAGCTGCGCGCAATCGGCAAAGAACGCGTCTTCGTAATATTTGGCGATGTCCCACGGCGACTTGTTCTCGCGCTTTTGCGCCAGCGCCATCTTGTCTTCGCCGTCGTCGGCATCGGATTGCAAGTGGCCGACATCCGTGATGTTCATCACGTGATGCACGTCGTATTTGGCGCGCGCGAAGGTGCGGCGCAGCAGGTCTTCGAACAGATAGCTGCGCATGTTTCCGATATGCGCGTAGTGGTACACTGTCGGCCCGCAGCAATAGATGCCGACCTTGCCCGCCTCAAGCGGCACGAAGTCTTCCTTGCGGCGCGTCAGTGTATTGAACAGCTGGATGGGTGCCTGCGCCATCGCGTTATTCCCCCGCCGCCATACGTACAAAAATACCGGCACTGTCGGGCGACATCAACGGCACGGCGGAGGCGACCACGCCTTTTGCCTTGGCGGTTTTCAACGCACGCGCGATCGGCTGGAACAGCGACTGCCCCCCGCCCGGCTGCACAGGCGGAAACGAGACATAGAGCGTTTTGACCTGCGTATTGGCGCAGAAGGTCAGCACATGAGCCAGCTTGTCGACGGCGCGCGCCTCGTCATGGTCGGCAAGGTCAAGCTTGACCTCCGCCAATGCGGGGTTGGGCGCGCCCTGATCGGCCATCTGCTGGAAAAAATCGCTCATCGTTCAGTCCTGTCTGTCGTCGGTTGCCATGCTAACGCCAGCAGTCATGCAATGAAAGACCGGAGTCGCAAAGCGATGCCCATGATTGCGCCGCCGCCAGCAGCCTGCATGCATACAACGGGTTTTATTTTACGGAATATTTTTACAAACCTGACACTGTTAACAACTTTATATCATATATATCAAATACTTGTTATTTATAACACCCGTTCCCCAGGCACTGGGGTTACACCCTTTTTTAAGCAAATTCAGCTAAAATTTTAGATAAGTGGCGCACAGATCCTGCTTTTTTTCCGCGCGCGCACCCGAGGGGTTACATCACAGGGGTTTGACGAACGCAGGTGGCGCACGATCCACAAACAGATGCGATAGCCGAAGACGCGCCCGCAAGTCAGGCGCCCAAACGCGCGCGCGCCCTGCAATGGCAGGTGTGGAAAAGCCGCCTGAGCTGGCGCATCACGCTCACCGTTTTCGCAACGATCCTGCTGGTGCAGTCGATCGTCATGGTCTTTACCACCCGCGCGTTTGAAGCCGACGAGCTTGGCAACCTGCGCCGCGGCGCGCAAACCGCCATCGCCATCGCCATCGGCGAGGCACGCGACCAGCTCAGCCCGCCGCTGACCACGCGCGCCATCGACCAGTTGATGGCGGCGACGTCGGTGCGCGGTATTGGCATCTATGCGCTTGACCACGGCCTGCTGGCCACGGCAGGCGACAGCACGGTGTTGCGCCCCGCCATTTCGTCGGAGGCGTTGCGCACCTACCGCAGCAGCGACGGCGATTTCTACGAAGTCCTGTTCAAGCCCGATGACCTTGGCCGCCCCTATTACGTCAGCGCGCGCCTTGACGCCAGCCACATCAAGCCCGCCGTCATCAACCACATCAAGCAGACGCTGGTCACGCTGATCCTGTTTTCGATCTTTGTCACCGGCGTGCTGATGATGGTGCTGGGCGAATGGCTGCTGCAACCCATCATCATGCTGCGCAACAACCTGCTGTCGGCCGCGCGCCACCCCGAAAAGCCCGATCTTGCCGCACCCACCAGCGAAACCCGCGACGAGGTCGGCCTGACCCTGCGCATCGCCAACGACCTGATCCGCCAGAACGCCAGCAACCTCAAGCGCCTGCGCACCCAGGCAGAAGACCGCATCCACAAGCTTGCCTATTACGATGCGCTGACCAACCTGCCCAACCGCACCTACTTCCTTGAAAAACTCGACGAGATGGTGCGCATGCGCGTCCTCAAGGATCAGGGCCGCATCGCCGTCTTTTCCGTCGATCTTGACCACTTCAAGGATATCAACGACACGATGGGCCACGATTTCGGCGACCGCATGCTCGAAGCCGTGGGCCGCCGCCTGGTCAAGGCCCTGCCCGGCGACGCGCTGATCGCGCGCGCCAGTGCCGACGAATTCATGGCGATGGTGCCCCTGCATGGCCGCGACCAAAGCACGGATTTCGTCGACGCCATTCTGGCCGCGATGAGCGAGCCCGTGAGCATTTTGCAGGAACGCTTTCAGGTGCGCGTGTCGATCGGCGTGGCGCAATGCCCCGAAGACGGCACAGAGGCGCGCCAGATCGTCAAGAACGCCGACATCGCGCTCAACCGCGCCAAGGAAGAAGGCCGCGACACCGTACGCTACTACTCGCAGGATTTCGATCTTGCGGTCAAGCAGCGCTTCCAGTTGCTGCGCGACCTGCGCATCGCTTTGGACGAAAACCAGCTACGCCTGCACTATCACCCGCAATTCGACCTCAAGAGCGGCCGCCTTGTCGGCGTGGAGGCCTTGCTGCGCTGGTGGCGCCCCGACAACAGCCGCGAGGGCGGCAGCTTTGTCTCGCCCGGCGAATTCATTCCCGTGGCCGAGCAATCCGGCCTGATCGTGCCCATCGGCGAATGGGTGCTGAAAACCGCCTGTGCCGCCAACAAGGCGTGGCAGGACATGGGCCTGCCGCCGTTTCGCGTGGCGGTGAACATTTCCGGCATCCAGTTCCACCGCGGCGACGTCGTCAAACAGGTGCAGGGAGCGCTCGACGCCAGCAAGCTCGACGCCAAATATCTTGAACTCGAAGTCACGGAATCCGTCTTCATGGAAAACGTGCAGGTCGCGGTCGACACGCTTGACCGCCTGCACAAGATGGGCTGCGAGATTGCGGTCGATGATTTCGGCACCGGCTATTCGTCGCTCAGCTACCTGCGCCAGTTCCCCATCGACCGCCTGAAGATCGACCAGTCCTTCGTGCGCAACGCGCTTGTCAACGACGGTGACCGCATGATCGCGCGCACCATCATCACGCTGGGCCACAGCCTGAACCTGCAGGTCATCGCCGAAGGTGTCGAAACGTCGGATCACGAAGCCTTCCTGCGCGAGGAAGGCTGCGACGAGGTACAGGGCTTTAAATACAGCCAGCCCCTGCCCTTTGACGCACTGTCGACGTTTGCGCGCGAACAATTCCGCCTGCCTGCCGCAAGCCGCCTGACCGTCGTGCCGCCGGCATAAGCACGCCAAGCCGGTTTTCGTGCCACGCCAGCGCCAAGGCGCTAGGCAAGCATGTGCGCATCCGCTATGCTGTGGGCTGATTTTTCAAGATCGCTTTGCGGAAATTTTTCATGACTTCTGGTGCATCCTCTCCGGCGACACATCACGACGACAGCGGCGCGCATGGCCTGCTGTCGGCGCGCTGCGGCGGCCTTACCGGCATCGCCGATGTGCCGGGCGACAAGTCGATTTCCCATCGCAGCCTGATGCTGGCCGGTCTTGCGCAGGGGCGCACCGTCATCCACGGCCTGCTTGAAGGCGAAGACGTTTTGCGCACCGCGCGCGCGATGATCGCAATGGGTGTGGCCATCACCCCGCCCGACCAGCAGGGCGGCATCTGGCAGGTGCAGGGCCGCGGGCAGGACGGTTTAAAGTCGCCGCGCAGCACGCTTTATCTTGGCAACAGCGGCACGTCCGCACGCTTGCTGATGGGCGTCACAGGCGGCCATGCACTGCATGCGACGTTCACCGGCGATCATTCGCTGCAAAAACGCCCGATGGGGCGCGTTATCAAGCCGCTATCGCTGATGGGCGTGCAGTTCGAGGCGACATCGGGCGACCACCTGCCGTTGCGCGTCATCGGCCAGCCGCAGTTGCGTGCGATCGACTACACCCTGCCGGTTGCATCCGCACAGGTGAAATCGGCAATTTTGCTGGCAGGCCTGCGCGCGCAGGGCATCACCAGCGTGACCGAACCCACCCCGACGCGCGACCATAGCGAGCGCATGTTGCGCGGCTTTGGCGTTGAGGTCGGCCAGCACATGAACAACGACGGCAGCGTCGTCATTACCCTGCAAGGCCGCCAGCCGCTGACTAGCCCGGGCGAACTGCACGTGCCGGGCGACCCAAGCTCCGCCGCGTTTTTGACGGTGGCGGCACTCATTACACCCAATTCGGACCTGCTGATCCGCAACGTGGCGATGAACCCGCTGCGCACAGGCCTTTATGCGACGCTGATCGAAATGGGCGGCAACATCGGTTTTGAAAACCAGCGCGTCGTGGGTGGCGAAGACGTGGCCGACCTGCGCGTGAAATCAAGTGCGCTCAAGGGCGTGACCGTGCCGCCCGCGCGCGTCGCCAGCATGATCGACGAATTCCCCGTGCTTGGCGTGGCCGCGGCATGCGCCGATGGCGAAACGGTGATGACAGACCTCGCTGAATTGCGCGTCAAGGAAAGCGACCGCCTCAGTGCCATCGCCAACGGCCTGCTGGCCTGCGGCGTCGACGTGCTGGCGGGCGAAGATGACCTGCGCGTGCGCGGCACGGGCAAGCCGCCGGCAGGCGGTGCGCTCATCCGCACCAATCTTGACCACCGCATCGGCATGAGCTTTCTGGTGCTGGGCATGGTCACTGACGCGCCCGTGGCGATCGACGCCGCCGATACCATCGCCACCAGCTTTCCGCGCTTTGCGGCCCTGCTCAACAGTCTCGGCGCGCATATCACCCCGCCGGTCGCCTGATTTTTTTACCTAAGATATTGATATATATGAAGATGACAGTGCCGTGCGTGCAAGTTTTCGCTTGCCAAAACGCACCCGCCCTGATACCTTTTCATAACTTTTTAGCCCGAGTCCCTTTTGTCCCCGCCGCGAGAGCCCGACATGACCACTTCCCTGACGACGCAGACCACCCAGCAGCAGACCGTCACGCCCGATGTTTTGTCGGCCAAGCGTCTGGTCATCGCCGTCGACGGTCCGGCTGCGGCAGGCAAGGGTACGCTGGCCGTCAACCTCGCCAAGCGCCTTGGCCTTGGCTACCTTGATACCGGCGCGCTTTACCGCGCGGTGGCGCTGGCTGTGGTGGAAACCGGCGGCGATGCATCCAACATCAGCGACGTGCGCCCCGCGCTTGAGATCGTCAAGCGCAACCTGACCCCCGAACTGCTGAGCAACCCCGCCATCCGCACGCCCGAGGTCGCACAGGCCGCATCGCAAGTCTCGGCCCTGCCCGAAGTCCGCGCGGCACTGCTCGACTTCCAACGCGACTTCACGCAGAACCCGCAATGGGCCTTTACCGTTGACGGCACACTGACCACCGCACTTGAACACATCGGCGGTGCAGTGCTGGACGGGCGCGACATCGGCACCGTCGTCTGCCCCGAAGCAGACATGAAATTCTTCGTCACCGCCAGCGCGCAAGTGCGCGCACAGCGCCGCTTCAAAGAACTGTCCGTCAAAAATCCCGACATCACTTACGAGCAAGTGCTGGCCGACCAGCTGGCGCGCGACGAGCGTGACCAGACCCGCGCCACCGCCCCCCTGCGCGCAGCCACGGGTGCCTATATTCTCGACACCACGTCGCTGAACGCCGACGAAGTACTGGAAGAAGCACTGGCCATCATCCGCTCGAAGTTTATCGCCGCAACGCAAGGCTAGGCATCGGCACCGCGCGACTAAAACGCCAGCGTGTCAAACAGCAGCTTGGCGTTAAGCGCAAGAATGATACCGGCAACTCCCCATGCCAGCAGCCCCACGCGGCGCGACACCACAAAAACCCCCATCTTTTCGCGGTCGGTGACGAAACGCACCAGCGGCACCACGGCAAACGGCAATTGCATCGACAGCACCACCTGACTAAAGACCAGCAACTGCGCCGTGCCTTTGTCGCCATAAAGAACCGTCACGAATACGACCGGAATGATGGCAAGCCCGCGCGTCAGCAAACGGCGCGCCCAATGCGGCAAACGCAGGCGCAAAAAGCCTTCCATCACAATCTGCCCCGCCAGCGTCGCAGTTACCGTGGAATTGACGCCCGAGGCCAGCAACGCCACCGCAAACAGGGTCGAGGCAATGCCAAGCCCCAGCAACGGCGAGAGCAGCGCATGCGCCTGGCTGATTTCGGCCACGTCCTCATGCCCGCTGCCGTGAAAGGCCGCCGCCGCCACGATCAGGATCGCCGCGTTGACGAACAGTGCGAGCATCAGCGCCACAGTGCTGTCGATGGCGGCAAAGCGGATCGCCTCGCGCTTGCCGTCGTCGTCGCGCACATAGTCGCGCGTCTGCACGATGGAGGAATGCAAATAAAGATTATGCGGCATGACGGTGGCGCCGATGATGCCCATCGCGATATAGAGCATGGCAGGGTTCGTCACCACTGCCGCAGACGGGATAAACCCGTGCAGCACAGCCGCAAGCGGCGGTGCCGCAGCGGCGATCTGCACGGCAAAGCAGATCGCGATCACCACCAGCAGGCTGATGACGAAGGCCTCGAGAAAACGAAACCCCTTGTTCATCAGCAACAGCAACAGAAAAACGTCAAGCGCGGTAATAACAACGCCCGCCAGCAAGGGAATGCCAAACAGCAACTGCAAGGCGATTGCCGTGCCGATCACCTCAGCCAGATCGCAGGCGATGATGGCAAGCTCGCAGGCGACCCACAGCGCCAGATTGACGGGCCGCGAATAATGCGCGCGGCAGACCTGCGCCAGATCAAGGCCGGTTGCGATGCCAAGACGCGCGGCCAGCGCCTGCAATAAAATCGCCATCAGGTTCGACAGCATGATAACGCACAACAGCGTATAGCCAAACTGCGCACCGCCCGCGATGTCGGTGGCCCAGTTGCCGGGATCCATATAGCCGACCGACACCATGTACCCCGGCCCGACAAAGGCCAGCAGACGGCGCAACGTCGACGCGCCTTGAGGAATGCGCACGCTGGCGTTGACTTCGGGCAGGCTTGGCGCAGCTTCGCCACTGACGGTGGCAAGGGCGAAGCGGCGGCGCGGCGGCTCAACAGGCGGGATAGTCATGACGCGGATGTCCTCTCCTTGGGGCCGAAAATATGGCCCGCCCAAGGCTAGCGCATTTTTATCCGGTGGCGCGAAAACTTGTGAAAACCCCTGTCCTGCGGCCCAATATTATACATAATATACAGGCCGGGACGTATGGGCCGCGCAACCGCGGAAAATCCGGCGCAAATCCAGCGTAAAACCCGCGTATTCATTGACTTTTTCACGCTTCACCTTTAGGAATCAGCCCCGAGCGAACCGCCTGCCCGGGTGCCGCATGGCAGCGGGCGGTTTGTATCCCGACTACCAGAAATGGACTACACACATGGCAAAAGCAGCCACCAAAATCGCAACCAAGATCATCGAGGGCATGAACGTCCGCGATGTGACCGGTGAAAAAGAATCGTTCGAGAGCTTGCTCGATGCAAGCTTCCAGGGCGTAAAATCCTTCGTCGGCAAAGTTGTCGAAGGTACCGTTGTCGGCGTTGACAGCGAATTCGTCACGCTGGACGTTGGCCTGAAATCCGAAGGCCGCATCCCCTTGCGCGAATTCGGCGCAGCCGGCGCGAAATCCGAAATCAAACTCGGCGACAAAGTCGAAGTTTACGTCGAGCGCATGGAAAACAAGGACGGCGAAGCCGGCCTGAGCCGTGAAAAAGCCCGCCGTGAAGAAAGCTGGGTCGTTCTTGAAAAGCAATTCAAAGCGAACGAGCGCGTTACCGGTACGATCTTCGGCCGCGTCAAAGGCGGTTTCACCGTTGACCTCAACGGCGCTGTTGCGTTCCTGCCCGGTTCACAGGTTGATATCCGCCCCGTGCGCGACGTCACCCCGCTGATGGGTACCCCCCAACCCTTCATGATCCTCAAGATGGATCGCCAGCGTGGCAACATCGTTGTCAGCCGCCGCGCGGTTCTCGAGGAAAGCCGCGCCGAAGCACGCAGCGAGCTGGTGTCTTCCCTCAAGGAAGGCCAGGAGCTGCAGGGTGTGGTCAAGAACATCACCGATTACGGTGCGTTCATTGACCTCGGCGGCGTCGATGGCCTGCTGCACGTGACCGACATCTCGTGGAAGCGCATCAACCACCCGTCGGAAGTTCTCAGCGTCGGCCAGTCGGTCAACGTCAAGATCATCCGCTTCAACGAAGAAAGCCAGCGTATCAGCCTTGGCATGAAACAGCTGGAAAACGACCCCTGGGTCGATGTTGCCAGCAAGTTTGCTGCCGGCCAGCGCTACAAAGGCCGCGTCACCAACATTGCTGACTACGGCGCGTTCGTCGAACTCGGCGATGGCGTTGAAGGCCTCGTACACGTATCGGAAATGTCGTGGACCAAAAAGAACGTCCATCCTTCCAAAATCGTGTCGACCAGCCAGGAAGTCGAAGTCCAGGTTCTGGACGTCGACCTCACCAAGCGCCGCATCAGCCTTGGCCTGAAGCAAACCCAGGAAAACCCCTGGGCGACCCTTGCTGCCAAATACAAAGGCGGCGAAGTCGTTGAAGGCGAAATCCGCAACGTCACCGAATTCGGCCTGTTTGTCGCCATCGACGAGCAGATCGACGGCATGGTCCACATGTCCGACCTGTCGTGGGACCAAAGCGGCGAAGAAGCCATCAAAGCCTACAAAAAAGGCGATACCGTGAAGGTGAAAGTGCTGGAAGTTGATGCAGAGAAAGAGCGCGTCTCGCTCGGTATCAAGCAACTGGCGGGCGATCCGTTTGAAGAGAGCCTGTCGGGCCTCAACAAAGGCGCCACCGTCACCTGCACCGTCACCGCAGTCACCGACAAAGGCATCGAAGTCACCGTTAACGAAAAAATCGGCGGCTTCATCAAGAAAGGCGATCTCAGCCGTGAACGTTCGGAGCAACGCCCCGACCGCTTTGCAGTCGGCGAGAAAGTCGATGCCAAGGTCGTCAAGGTAGACCGCGGCGGCAAGAAACTGGAACTGTCGATCAAGCAACGTGAGATCGACGAGGACAAAGCTGCGATGGCCGAATACGGCTCGTCTGACTCGGGTGCGTCGCTCGGCGACATCCTGGGCGCAGCGCTCCAGAAAAAAGGCGGCAAGAAAGACGAGTAATCGTTTTTCACGCTACAGAAAAAGCCCCGATGGCAACATCGGGGCTTTTTTCTTGGCCTGCCTTTTTTCTGGCCATGCTAGGGCGTGGCGCTTGGCGGTGCGGGCCAAAGCTTGAAGATCATGTCGCAGCTGCGCTCGGCACTGGTTTCGTCATAGCCCGTTTCGCCCTGCGTGCCCGCATTCTGGGTGCCGCAGCCGTCGTTGTGGCCGTTGCTGATCGCATAGGCATATCCTGAAAAGGCAGCGCCATCATCGATCTTGCGATCGATCTTGGCGGCATCCTTGGGTGAAATCGCCATGCCGCGCGTGCCGCCCTGCCACGTTCCCTGCGGGCTGGCGCGCAGGACAAGAACAAGACCATCGGGCATCTCCGACGCGGCATCGGCCTGACGCGCATGAAAGCCGCCGCTTAACCGCGACGCCGGGTGGGAAATGCCAAAGCCTGTTTGCGTGCCACTAACCGCAACCCCCTGCATCAGATCAGCCAGCGCCAGATGACGCCAGAGCTGCGTATTTTCGGAGTTGATCGTGGCATCGATGGTTTTCCACGCCTCTTCGGCGCTGCCGACCATCTTGTCGCCATTGCCATCCGTGCAATTCGTCGCGGTGGTGCAGTTGGGCAGGCATTTTTGCGCGGCGTTGAAATCCCCGGGAATGGCAAGGTAGCTGTCGTAGAAAATTCCAACCGCTTTCTGATAGGCCTGGATCTGCGCGATCGTGGACGTGGCGCGCGCGTTGGCGATCATTTCCTGCGCCTTCAGCACGCCGCCCGCCAGCAGGCCCATGATGGTCAGGACCAGCGCAAGTTCGACCAGCGTAAAGCCGCTTTGGTGTGATGTTGTGGCGTTGTGCGGCACCCCGTCCCCTTTGATGTGCAAACCTACCCCTTCTCCAAGCCTACACAGGATAGATTAACGCAACCATTAATATGCTGCGCCGCTCACTATAGATTCTTTATCAATTATGGCAAAAAAAGCGGCTTTTTCTTTGCTCCCCTAATGACATAACGCTAAAGTGGCACCATCCAAGACCGTCACCAGCCGCCGATAACGACAGGAGCCCTGCCGATGATCAAAGCCATCTGCCTTGATATGGACGACACGCTGATTGTGAATCAGGAGCTGTATTCCTTCGCGCGCGCGATGATGGAGGGCTATCTGACCCACTTCGGCGTCAAACCCGAGGAAGTCGGTCCGGTCTTCGCCGAAATCGAAAAGGTCAACTACCAGACGATGGGCATTTCCATCGCCCGCTATCCGCTGTCGTTCGAGCAGACCCTGCTGCACTTCGTGCCCAACGCCGACAGTGAGATGATCGCGCATGTGCGCGACTTCGCCGAGCGCGTGTTCCGCACCGTGGCCGATGTCAAGCCGGGCGTGAGCGAGGCGCTTGAAATTCTCGCCAAAATCGCGCCCTTGCACATCGTCACCGGCGGGGCGGACAGCGTGCAGCAGTTCCGCATTGATAACCTGCCCTTCAAGGACAAATTTCAGACCACCACCATCATCGCCAGCAAGAACACCGCGGTTTATACCCGCGTGGCCAAAGAGCTTGGCCTCAAGCCGTCAGAGATCATCATGATCGGCGACAGCCTGAAATCCGACGTGCTGCCCGCCGTAGAAGCCGGCATGCGCGCGGTATGGATCGAAGCGCTGAACGCGCCGCATGAACTCAAGAAGACCACGCTGCCCAAGGGTGCTTACAGCTTTACCTCGCTGCTTGAACTGGCGCGTCACATCGAAAAGCACGGCGACCTTGACGTCAAAACGCCCGCCAACGACCGCAACGCCAAACCATCGGCCAAAAAGGCCTTTGGCGGCGGTCCGCGCTGCTGACCTGCGATGTCCAACGGTTTCTACTTCGTCCCGCAAACGCTTTACGACCTGCTTGAACAGCAGGCCCAGCGCGATGCGCAGGGCGACGTCAAAACCACATTGAGAAAAATCGTGGATGATTTTCTGGCGCGCGACGACAACGGGCTTATCATCAACGCCTACAGCGATCCGCAACCCTATGACCCCAAGGTGATGGACGGCGACCAGTTCGACTACCCCACGTTCTGGCAACGCGTCGACAGCGCCGGCCTGAAGGCACAGGCGGGCACCAGCCGCGACAAGGTGATGTCGGCAGCACTCAGCCATCACTTCGCCAAGGCCGCCGCACCCGCAGGCCCCTTGACCACGCTGCAGGTGCCGATCGAAAAGAACCTTTATGCGCGCCTGCGCCAGCGCGCGCTTGAAACGGGCAAGACGCCGCATGACATCATCAGCGGCTGTGTGCAGCGCTATCTGGCCGCGCCCGCGCAATTCGAAAAACTGCTGACGTATCAAAAGGGCGATACGCTGACCATTTTCCACTACCACATCAAAGACGACATGGTCGCAGCCCTTGCCGCCGTTGTACCAGCCCATCGCCAGCCGCTGCATAATCCCGATGCGCGCGACATCGTCGCGCTTGCCGTGGCCACCGATTTCAAGCGCATGGACCAGGCAGCTATCGCCGCCAAAACCGTGCAAGACCGCATCGCGCAAAGGCGCGACGACAGCCGCTACAAGCTCTAGACCCCGGCAAAACATGCCGCAACCGGCAGCATCTGCCGTCATAGCCTCCCTAACGCTCACGCTAACCCTTTGAAGAGTCATGCCCCTGTGCGCGGCATGGTTTTTGCATTTTCGTTTACTGGATAACTCTACCCTTCACAGGACACACCATGTCACTGATTTCCGGCTATGGCCAAAGCCTGTTCGCACCCCTGACCATCACAGGCGCGGATGGCAAGCAACAAAAACTCAACGCCACCAACTGGCGGTTGAGCGATGTACGTGAATTCAGCGAAAAACCTGTCGAGGCCACGCAATCCGGCGGGGCACAGGGGCTGGTATCAGGCCAGACGCTGTTTGCGGCGCAAAGCCTGGCGCAAAATGACGCGCAGGACGGCAATATGAATGCCGTCGGCAAGACCGATAAGGAAAAATTCCTTGAATTCCAAAAGATGAGCCCGGCTGAAAAATACCGCTCCATGTTCCTTGCGCAAATGGGATTGAGCGAAGAAGACCTTGAAGCCATGAGCCCCGAGGAGCGCGAGAAAATAGAGGCCATCATCGAACAAAAGGTCAAAGAGCAGCTTGAGGAAGATATGCGCAAAAAAGAGCTGGAAAACCAGCAATAACACTGCGCATACCTCTTTGAACGCCGCCTGCCGGACGCTATGATCGGGGCCTTCGCACCCGATTCTCGCCCGCAAAGGTTATTTGCATGAGCTTTCGTCACGACCTGATGCTGTCAGGCGGCAACCACGAACGTCTGGTCAGGCTGGCCCGCGCGCGCGGGGTTGAAACCGATGCCGTTCTTTGCGAGGCCTTGCGCAGCTATATCGACGAACCGTCGCTTTACGCGCAATCCATTCCGCTGACGGTCGACGGGCCGCGCGTCTATATCAACTGCACGTTGCCCGATGATCTGCGCACCGCCCTTGCCATCGCGGTGCAGGCCCATACGGTCAGACCATCGGGTGTGATGTCGGCGCAAACGGTCTTTACCCGCGCGGTCCAGCATTATTTTAACCAGCTGGCGGCCGCACCTGCCGCTGACGACACACCGCGCGATATTGCAACGCATGACATCCCCAACACGCCGTCACCTTATGCAATCCTGCACACGCGTGCGGCCCGCCACGGCAATCGATTCAAGCTCTAGTTGCATCTGGCGCAACATTATAACCATGCCCCAAAAGGCAATCTTTTTTTGTGTCCCAAAAGGGAAAAACAACGTTGCGATGACGCGCCGATAGGGCCTAAACTCTGTCTATCATCGAAACGGACGGCTAACAGGAGTTTTGCGAATGCGCATTGAACTGTGTGGACCGCTGGGCGTTGGCAAGACCACGCTGGCTGTAAACCTGTCGCAAAAGATGAACTGGACGCTGATCCGCGAACCGGTTGAAAACCACCCGTTTCTCGAGCCGTTTTATGCGCGCCCTGCCGCCCATGCGTTCGAAAAGAACCTGTTTTTCCTGCTCGACTACCTGCACCAGATCAAGGCCTGCGAAGGCGGCGATTTCATTTTCGACCACAGCGCGGTCGTGCATCGCAGCTATGCCACACTCAACCAGATCACTGCGGTCGAACGCCCTGTCTATCAGGCGCTTGACAGCCTGACGGAATCCGTCGGCCCGCCCGATCTGCTGATCAACCTTGTCTGCGCGCCTGAAACGATCATGCAGCGCATCCGCAAGCGCGGCCGCGCGTTTGAATCCGAAGTGCCGATGGACTATGTCGTGGCGCTGACCGAGGAAATCGGCCGTCAGGTCAAGGCCGTCAGCCACTATATGCGCGTGCTGACGCTGGATGCCGCATCCTACGACTTTGACGCCCGCCCGCAGGACAACGACAAGATCATCCAGATCATCCAGCAGGCCCTTGGCACAGCACCCGTGATGCGCGAGCGTTTGACCGCCTGATACATCAGGTGAAATCCGCCGCGCCAGCCACGGTTGCGCGCCAGCGCAGAGTGTGCAAGCAATAAAAAATTCACCGCGCCCGTCATGCGCGAACGCCTGACGGCTTAAAACCGCATCACATCCTGTCCGTGTATCTTCAGCCAGCGCCGGGCTTCGTTCCCGCGTGTGGTGAGCGACAGGCACAGGCGCCAGAAATTGCGGCTGTGGTCCATATGCACGCGGTGCGCGACCTCGTGGGCGACGATATAATCCATCACAAATTCCGGCAACAGGATCAGCCGCCACGACAGCATGATCTCCCCCGCTGGCCCGCACGACCCCCAGCGGCTGGCCGGATCGCGCAGGCGGACCTCACGCACGCTGACACCCGCAGCGCGCGCCTTTTCATGCACGCGCGCTGTCAGGACTTCGGCGGCATGACGTTTGAGAAAATCGCGGCAGCGGCGGTCGAAATACGCCACACCGCCCGTAATGATAATGTCGTCGCCATCAATGCGCGCAAGGCCGCGCCCCGCTTGATGGCGCAGCGTATAGGTGCGGTCAAGCACCTGGATGTGCTGGCCGGATTGTAACCCGCGGCGTTCCACGGGCTTGTCGTGCGCGGCAATCCATTCGCGGTTCGCCGTAACAAAAGACAATGCGGCGGCCTGCATTTTGGCCGTCCAAGTTTTGCGCCGCGGCAGGACCAGCACGATGCGCCCCGTGCGCGCTTCGGCACGCAGGGCCATGCGCTTGGCGCGCGCACTGATGCGCACCGGCACGCCGCCGATATCGTCAGGCGGCGCGCTCACGGCGACAGGGGGGCGCAGAAAGGGCAGATGCATGAGGGTGGGATTACAGCTTGCGCGCCTCGTCCACCAGCATGATCGGCAGACCGTCGCGGATGGGAAAGGCAAGACCGGCCTGGCGGCTGATCAGCTCGTTGGCGCTTGCGTCATATTCCAACGTCGATTTGGTGACGGGGCAGACGAGGATATCAAGCAGCTTGGGATCGGGACGTTTGTCGGTACGTGTATTCATGGCATGTTTCCATTCAATGGCAGCGGGGCGCATCGTCGCCCGCGCAACAGTCGTCATCATTGAGCGCATTTTCAAGAAACGCGCCAAGCACTTTCATGCGGTCGGCCAGCGTGGGGGCTTCGAGCAGCATTTGCTTTTCCGCTGCCGTGAAGGGGCAGATCATCGTCAGGGTAGAGACCAGCTTGTCGCACGACACGCTGCGCATCGCATCCCACTGGTCACACGACATCTGCATTTTTTCAAGATAAGGGCCCAGCGCCTCCAGCAGTTTTTCGCGGCAGACGGCATTGTCGGTGACCGGCGCAAAGTCATGCGCCCAGCGTTGCCAGTCCGGCTGCACCAGACGAAAGCCCTGTGGTGCTGTGACAAGCTCCTGCGTCACGTCAAAACGGCACAGGCCGGTCAGCGTGATCAGATAGCGCCCGTCGCCCGTTTCCTGAAACGATGTCAGGCGTCCGGCGCAGCCCGTCGTGAACAGCGCGCCATCTTCGCCGCGCGGCTGGATCATGCCGATCAAGCGGTCATGGCGCAGGGCATGGTCAACCATTGCGACATAGCGCGGCTCAAAAATATTCAGCGGCAACTGCACATGCGGCAGCAACACCACGCCGGCGAGTGGAAAGACCGGCAGGCTCTGCGGCAAGGCCGTGATGTCTGATACGCCGCTCACGAGAACAGCACCGCAGAGAGCTGGCGGCGCGCAGGCTTGACCAGCGGATGGGCATTGCCAAGCGCGTCGAGGATTTCAATCAGCAGTGCGCGCGCCGCACCGTCGTTCCAGTCGCGCGCCACGCGGATGATAGCCAGCAGGCTGTTGAGCGCACCTTGAACATCGAGCGCGGCCAGTTGCGCGCGCGCAAGATCATAGCGTGCTGCATGATCCTTGGGGTCAGCCTCGACCGCCTGTGCCATCGTCAATGCGTCAAGCGCGGCGCCCTGGGCGCGCAGGTCACGCAGGCGAAGCGCACCTGCAAGGTCCTTGTCGGCCTGTTGTTCAGGTGTGAGTTCGCCCAGAACCGCGTCAAAGGCTTCGCCATCCTTTTCGGCGACGAAGCACCAGGCGATACCCGCCAGCGCGCGGTTGGCAGCGGGGTCGAGGTCATAGGCAGTGCTATAGGCGGCCATTGCCTCCACAATCTTGCCATCGGCAAAGAACGTATCGGCATCGGCAATGGTTTTCTTGACCACTTCGGGGTCTGCCGCACCTTCGGGCAGGCTAGCGCCGCCGCCAAGCTTGGCCAGCTTGTCGACGAAAGTTTTGATCTCGCTATCGGGACGCATGCCGACGAAACCGTCAACCGGCTGACCCTGAAAAAACGCATAGACCATCGGCACGGATTGCACACGCAACGCCTGCGCCAGATCGGGGGAGGTATCGATGTTGACGCGCACCATGACAACGCTGTCGTTGGCGGCGGTGACGGCGCGTTCCATCAGCGGCTTGAGCTGCTTGCACGGGCCGCACCACGGCGCCCAGAACTGCACGATGACGGGTTTGGCCATCGAGGCTTGCAGGACATCGCGCTCGAAAGTTTGCGCGGTCACGTCGGCAAAGGGAGAGGTGGCGGCAGAGGCAGGCGTTGCTGTCAGGCCAAGGTCGAGCATGGCAGGGTCCAAAGTTATGCGTGTTGTCGTTTATAACCGCGGCAATTATAGCACCGGCGATTCCACTGACCTAGGTGAGTCTTGCGAAAAATCAATCACCACAGGGCGATAACCCATATCTGTCAGCGTTTTATAGAGAATTTGCGGCTTCATGACCGTGGTCATGTCGTTGCGCAAGGGGTGGCAGCTGACCTCATCCGCCGCCAGCAGCCTGGCATCGATGGCGAAATTGACCTTGCGCGCCGCATCATTGACCAGCGCCAGCGCCGTGACCGAACCCGGCGTGACGCCCAGCGTCTGCAACAGCAAATCGGCCGAGCCAAACGACAGGCGCGAGGCCGCCAGCCTGCGCTCACGCAGCCATTCCGAAAAGGCGTTCAAATTGATTTTGGTGTGGTGTTCCGCCGTGATCAGCCACAGCGTGCCTTTCTTGTCCTTGAGAAAAAGGTTTTTCGTCCCCATGCCGGGCAGGCCGTCGCGGAATTCCTCGCCGTCGTCGACGGTGAACAGCGGGGGGTGGGCATAGGTCACGCTGTTGGCCGCCACCAGCGGCAGGCGTTGCGCAAGCTCCGGCGGGAAAGCACAGATGCTGATTTGTGGATAAGTGATTGTATCCACAGGGTTTTCTTGATCGCCCGTCTTGTTATTAACCATATGATTTAACTACGTTTTTTCTTGCCAAAAGAGCGCCGTAACGGCATGATTAACAGTAAGTTCATATTATCTACCTAAGCTGTCAAGGGCATGGCTCAGCCCCCAATAATAGGGGAATCGCCGTGTCGGGGCCAGTCAGGTGCGCGGTCAGGATGACCGCCGACACTGCCGGTCCGGTTTTGGGGAAGACTGATGAAACTGACCGAGACGCAAGTCACGTCCCGCCTTGCCGCCGACTTCGGCGGCAGCCTGTTGTTCCAGCCGCTGGCCATCACCGATGGCGACACGCAGCGGCCTGTTGCCTTGCTGGCCAGTGTGGCCCAATTGCTCCCGCTCTCCTCGCAAATGCCCAGCCGCGACGCCGCCCTGCGCGAACGCGTGTTCGACCTTTTGCATCATGACCCGGTGTCCACCATCCGGGCCAAGCGATAGGGGGCATATCATGTCGATGGATCTGATTATCTCCGACACCGACAAAGTGATGATCGCCAGCACAACGCCCTTTGCGGGCGATGTCGTGCGCGTGGATTTCGATGCCGCCAGCGGCGTGGTCAGTCTTGCTTTCGCGGGCGAGGATACGCCCGACCATGCCCTGCCCCTGCCCGTCACGCCGCGCCTGACGGCAGGCATGATCCGCGCCTCGCGCGTGTTGCTGGTCAGCCTTGAGCAGGGCCGTGTCAGCGGCGGCTATGACGTGCCGCTGGCCTGCACCGGCACGGTTTAAAAACACCCATCAGACAGCAAAGCGGATATAGCTGCGGTCGTCGTAGGACACCCAGCCCTTGCGCACGCCCTTGACCTGCGGGTGGATTTTATACATCAGCGGGTCGCGTGCGATGGCCTTGCGCAACGCGTCTTCGGTTTTCTCAAGCGTTGGCAGCACTTCGGGATAACCATCGCTGGCAAAGACAATTTCCTGTGCGTCTGACGCATCGAAGACCTCGATATAGCGGTCGGGCACGGGGCTGCCGTTGATGACGCCAAAACCATAGGGGTGAGCCATCGCATGGTCGCTATTGGCAAAAACTTTGAGCGCGCCGATCAGCGGCGTCAACAGCTCCCATGATTTATCGTCGGCGATCAGGTCTTCCTCGCTCATGCCGCGCACCATCTGCGCCTGAAGCCATGCGCGGCGCAGGTCACACCATGTGCGCTCCTGCGCGAAAAAGCGCATATTGGCGTCGCCGCCATTGACGATGAAGGTCGAATCCGCCACGCGCCAGATCTCGCGCCGCGCTTTGGAGTAAATCAGCACCGCCGTTGCGGGGGCGGACCAGTCTTGCGCGAAATCGCGGCCTTCTTTTGCGGCCTCTGCGTGCGTGCGCTGGTGCAGGGTCGCACTCAGGCTGTCAATTGCAGCGCGTGCCGTGATGTCGGCGGGCAGGTCATGCAACGCCTGCGCCACAGTTTCAGCGGCAAAGCGCCCCAGCGGCAGGCCCGCCAGTGTGCTGCCGCCGCGGTTGGTCGCACCATCAAACAGGCCGATAAAATTGTCACCGACCGCGATGCGGTCTTCGTTGATATCCTCGTTGCCGGTCTTGCCCGCCAGAAACTGTTCGATAATCTGCATGCGTATTGTCATCCCCTTGCTGGATGAAAGTATAGACCCGCGCGCAAAATAAAAAAGCCCCGATCGCTAGCCGAATTTATGTTTGCTGTCCGTGGACAGCGTGCAAGATGCGGTAAAGGGTTTACCAAGATAACGCTGGCTCAGATGATTGAGCAGATAGTCGGCATTCAGCGCCTCACCGCTGGCCTGACGGAACATCTCGTCCGTGGGCAGCAGCGACCCCTTGCCATGCACATTGTCGTTCAGCCACGTGCGCAACGGCGTAAAATTGCCTTTTTCAAGCTCGGCCGCTATATCGGGACGCGCCTTGGTCGCCGACGCATAAAGCTGCGCCGCCCCCATATCGCCCAGCGTATAGGCTGGGAAATAACCAACAAGGCCGCACGGCCAATGCACATCCTGCATATGCCCCTGCCCCGCATGCGGCGGCGTAATACCGAGCATATCCTTGAGCCCGTCATTCCAGACCTTGGGCAGGTCGTCGATGGTCATTTCGCCGTTCACCATCGCTTTTTCGATGCGATAGCGCAGCATGACGTGGACGGCATAGGTCACCTCGTCGGCTTCGGTGCGGATGAAAGACGGCTTGGCCGTGTTGACCAGACGTTCGAGATTAGTGGCAGAGAGCGACGGCTCGACCGGCTCGTTGAATGCGGCGCGCGCGGCGCGCTCCAGAAAGCGGAAGAATTCCGGCGTGTGGCAGGCCTGCACCTCCATGATGCGTGACTGGCTTTCATGCACGTTCATGCCAAGGTGTTCGCCAGCGGGCTGGTAGCGCCATGCGGCGGGGCGGTTCTGGTCGTAAATGCCGTGGCCAGCCTCGTGAATGGTTGAATAAACAGCCTCGAGGAAGTTATCCGGCGTGCAGCCCAGCGTGAAGCGGATATCATCTGGACTACCGTTGCATGACGGGTGGCCGTCGATGACCGAGATCACGCCGCGGTTGGTGTCAAAGCCCATCGCGATGGCAATAGCGCGGCACAGCTCGACCTGCTGTTCGACCGGATATGATTTCAGCGGCAGGGCGGGCGGCAGGTCTTTTTGCCTGTCCACCGCAGCACGGATGATGGCGGGCAGATGCGCCTCAAGCTTGGCGAATTCGGCGTCGATACGCGCCGATGTCATGCCGGGGCTGAAGCTGTCGAGCAGCGCCTCGTAAGGCGTCGCCACGCCCAGCTTTGCCATTTTTGCTGTGCCGACCGCGCGCGCTGTGTCAAACGCATGCTTGTACCAGTCGCGCATCTTGGCCCAATCGCCGGTTTTTTTGTATTGCACGTGCAGATGTTCGCCCTCGCTTTCGATACGGGCGATTTCTTCGGCCAGATCCTTGCTCAGTGCTGTGGCATGCACCCAGCTGCGGCGCATGAGTTCAAGATTGCGCTGGTCGCCCGCAGGCAGGGCGGCTTTGTCTTTTTCGGCAGCATCCAGCCATTGCGCAACGTCGGGTGCGGTCATCATCATATGCGCGGCCGAAGCGATGGCGATCACCTGCCC